>JBFXII010000256.1:0-5128 GCA_050176095.1 Desulfomonilaceae bacterium | reverse complement strand
CTCAGGGGGAGAGCATCACCTTGACGCGGTGAGGGTCTGGGGTTCAAATCCCCACGCGCCTACCATTTTTTCATAAGTGATTGAATTAATAATTTCAAAATTAGAGGAGGAAGACGCAATCTATGATTTTCAGCCGGATTTGGTCCGTACCCTCCCTGAACTGTAAGAAAACCATAGCATGAAACCTTCCATAGAGATCCGATTTCAGGATCAAATTGCAACCTATTCCGCAGGTTCGACACCCAACGATATCATTGACTCTTTTTCCATCAAGAATAAGTCTGACATAGTTGCGGCTGAGATTAATGGGAGCCTTGTTGATTTGACGGTTCCTCTAACTGAATCTGGCAACCTGGATTTCGTAAGTTTGGATTCTGCCAAAGGCCTGGACGTTCTTCGGCACTCGTCGGCCCACATAATGGCTCAGGCCGTTAAAGAGCTCTTTCCTGAAGTGAAAGTCACTATTGGTCCATCAATTGAGGACGGATTTTATTACGACTTCGATACATCGCGTCCTTTCACACCGGAAGATCTCGAAAAGATCGAAAACAGGATGAAGGAGATCGTAAAGAGCAGGCTTCCTTTCAGGCGAAAGGTACTGTCCAGGGATGCTGCTATAAGATACTTCGAAGAAACAGGTGAAACCTACAAAGTTGAACTCATCAAAGAGATAAATAGCGATGAGGTGAGTCTGTATTCTCAGGGTGAATTTACCGATCTGTGTCGTGGCCCTCATATTCCGAACTCAGGCTTTGTCAGAGCTTTCAAGCTGATGAAGGTCGCTGGGGCATATTGGCGCGGCGATGAACGCAACAGAATGTTGCAACGAATTTATGGAACGGCTTTTCCTTCGAAAGAAAAACTCAAAAGACACCTCGAACTGATCGAGGAGGCCAAGAAGCGTGATCACAGAAAGCTCGGCAAGGAACTGGATCTTTTCTCCATTTTAGATGAGGCCGGGCCGGGAATGGTCATCTGGCACCCGAAGGGAGCTTTGTTGAGGTATCTCGTTGAGGATTTTGAACGTAGGGAGCATCTTAAACGAGGATATCAACTCGCAGTTGGCCCTCAAATACTAAAGAGAGATCTTTGGGAGAAATCAGGGCACTTCGATAACTACCGTGAGAACATGTACTTCACACGTGTGGATGAGATCGATTATGGCATAAAGCCGATGAACTGTCTGGCTCACATGCTGATATACAAATCGAGAATTCACTCTTACCGTGATCTACCCATTAGGTATTTTGAACTGGGAGTAGTCCATCGTCATGAAAAAAGCGGAGTGCTACACGGCCTGTCCAGAGTTCGTCAGTTTACTCAGGACGACGCTCACATACTCTGCACCCCCGAACAGCTAAATGATGAAATACTCGGTATCATCAATTTTGTCAGGGATGTTATGGGGATATTCGGTTTTGAATACACGATGGAGCTATCAACAAGACCGGAGAAATCCATAGGCACTGATGAGGATTGGGAAAGAGCTACAAATGCGCTGAAGAATGCGCTCGAGGAACTTAAGGTTGATCATGAGATAAATGAGGGAGACGGGGCTTTTTACGGCCCAAAGATTGATATCAAGCTGAAAGACGCCTTGTCCAGGTCCTGGCAGTGCGCGACAATTCAGTGTGATTTTACCCTCCCTGAGAGATTCGGATTGACCTATGTGGACAAGGATGGGGAACGTAAGAGGCCGGTAATGATTCACCGGGTGGTCCTGGGGTCCATTGAACGTTTCCTTGGGGTTCTGATAGAGCATTACGCTGGGGCTTTTCCCCTTTGGCTTTCTCCCGTGCAAGCCATAGTTATGACTATAACTGACAGGCATCACGACTATGCTTTGAAACTCAAGCAGCAGTTGCGGACTCATGATGTGAGAGTCGAGTTGGACGATCGAAATGAAAAAATCGGTTTCAAAATTCGTGAAGCTAGAAATCAAAAAGTACCATACATGCTAATAATTGGTGACAAGGAAATAGAACAAGACAAGATAGGTGTTAGGAAACGCGGTCAGGAAGCGACTGTTTCGATGACAGTTGATGAGTTTGTCAGACAATTCGACGCAGAAGTAAAGTCAAGGTCGTAGTTTTTAATAAGATGATGAAATCTATTAACCATTTCCTAAGGGGGCTTGTTTCATGAAAGGTAGACCAAGGACTTCCGCAGTTTCGGAACCCAAGGTCAGGGTTAACCAGAAAATACGCGCGCCTCAGGTTCGTGTTATAGCGCCGGAAGGCGAACAACTTGGGATCATCGATCTAACCACTGCTTTGAGGAAAGCTGATGAGTATGGGCTGGATCTCGTTGAGGTTGCGCCAAACGGTGACCCGCCTGTGTGCAAGATTATGGATTATGGGAAGTTCAGGTTCGAAGAGAGCAAGAAAGAACATGAACGGAAGAAGAAACAGGCTACGGTTGTGCTCAAGGAAGTGAAACTTCGACCTAAGACCGAAGAACACGACCTGATTCACAAAGTCAAACAGGTTAAGAAATTTTTGTCCGATGATTGCAAGGTTAAGATTTCAATTGTTTTTAGGGGACGTGAGATTACTCACTCAGAGCTTGCCAAGACTCTCTTTGGAAGAATGATGGAAATGATTGGAGAGGAAGCTATTGTCGAACAACCGGCAAAGTTTGAAGGCCGATCTATGAACATGATCTTGGGGCCGAAATAGCTCTGAACTAAGTCCATAGAGCTTAAACAATTTCGTGTTTCAACAGCCTAGTTGAAATGGTTTAGGCTTGTCCTTCCGATCTAGATGATATTGTTATGTCCCTTTTTGGCCGCTTGAGCTTTGCCCGCGGGATTTTTATTTATAAGGTAGAAAAACTCAGCTTATAGTTTCACCGCGTCAGGGATAAATCCTATCCATTAGCCTTGGAAAGGGAATTGTCTCTCTGACATGGTGGATACCGCAAATCCAGGTAAGAGCTCTCTCTATTCCCATGCCGAACCCGCCATGCGGGACCGACCCATATCGTCTCAGATCAAGATACCACTCCAAAGGTTCTCTTGGCAGTCCTTGCTCGGCGATTCGCTTCTCTAGTTCGGTAAGTGAATCCTCTCTTTGACCGCCACCGATTATTTCCCCATAGCCCTCTGGGGCAAGGAGGTCAACTGCCAGCGCAAGTTTGTCGTCATGAGGCGCTCGCTTCATATAAAAGGCTTTTATTTCTGAGGGATAATGGGTCACGAAAACAGGCTTTTCGAATTGTTCTGACAAGATAGTTTCTTCGTCAGCTCCCAGGTCATCACCCCATCGAACGTCCACACATTTTGACTTAAGAAGATCTATAGCATCAGAATACGTTATCCTAGGGAATGGAGGCGCAATGTTCTCCAGTGGGGTCAAACCCCGTTCAATCACTTTGAGCTGATCCCTACAGTGATCGAGAACATCTTTAACTACTTTGCAGATTAGCCCCTCTGCTAATTCTATCACACCTGAGAGTTCACAAAACGCGACCTCAGGCTCGATCATCCAGAACTCGGTCAAGTGGCGCCTGGTTTTTGATTTTTCAGCCCTGAATGTAGGGCCATAAACATAGATTTTTCCTAGAGCCATTGCGGCAGCTTCGCCGTACAATTGTCCGGATTGAGTAAGATATGCCCAACGATCGAAATAGCCAACCTGGAACAATGACGTTGTGCCCTCACAGGCCGTAGGTGTTAGAACAGGAGCCTCTACGGACACAAAGCCCAGTTCATCGAAATATGCTCGTGCAGATCTTGTTAATTCCGATCTTATCTTCAGAATCGCAGTCTGGCGTGAGGATCTCAGCCACAAGTGCCTATGGTCCATCAGGAATCCAACGCCATGCTCCTTGTTTGAGATAGGGTAGGGCATCGCTTCGGAAATTAATTCCATATCTTTAACAAGGATTTCGAAGCCGATCGGAGAGCGTGGTTCCTCTTTGACAAGTCCCGTTATGCTTACCGACGACTCATACGGAATTCGGTCAGCAAGGTCGAAGACCTCTGGAGCTGTCTCGGTCTTAAGAACAACGCACTGTATGGTTCCTGTCCCATCTCTTAGTTGAAGAAACCGAATCTTGCCCGATGAGCGGCGGTTAGATATCCAGCCAAGAAGGTTTATCTGTTCGTCCACACTGTCATGAACCGAGTTAACACAAATCTTTCGCATCAAAGCTCCTGAAACTATAAGACTAACAAATCGAAAATCAATCAAAACGAACCGATTTGCTGATTCAGACGCTAAATTTCCTGATTTATAAAGTTACTACTTGAAAGTTCCCTTATCATCCCAGTGCTCGCTCCAGGTCACCCCGGAATAATTTGTCGGCATCTGTCCAGACTCCCATGAGTATTTTGCTTCGTAAGCGCGAATAGTTCCCACATTGGGATTATTCAAAAGGTTGGGAAGCTCTATTCTATACCAAATTGAGGACCTATCGCTGTAAGTGCCTTTTCGAAGCAGCACTACAACATCTCCTGATGCTGCTCTGGCGTATGCCGCAGACATGCACTCGAACATGGGGGTTCTACGTCCCTAGTGTACTGCGTGTAGCTATAATAGGGATCTACGTAAACATTTACTGCCTTTCCTCCAACAGTGTCGGTAACAACCTGATAGCCTAAATATGAAAAAGCTGGAGCCATATATGTTGTATTCCATCCCTTGTAAAAGCCGTAGGTCCCAGGGGCAAGATAAAAATCAGAATCGGGAGGGGTTCCATAACACCTCGGGTTGGCAACAACGGACTCTGGTTTTCTCCAATTCCTGTAAACTGGCTGAGAAACTAGACGTTTGAGGTTACGAGGGCTCTGGAAAACCGGTTCAGGTTTCCCAAAAGGGCTTTCCCCTTTGGCTATATTTTCAAGTTGGAAGCCAATGTTTAAGGCTGCACCTACTGTTCCGTACTGGCCGGTGATTGCGTCGTGACCATATTCAATCCCGATCTTCCAAACACCATCACGCGTTGTAATCTCCGCTCCAGCCTTAATGCCGGGTCTAAACTGATCCCCAACAAGAAACTGATAGCCGTTTATCTTAAGCCGAAGATCATATTCTCTGTTGAAAAGGGCCTGAGAATAGCCGGCTTCAAAGTCGTAAGATCCGCCTCCGCCTTTAACTGAATCGATCTCATTGAAAGTCGGGAACAA
>JBFXII010000255.1:0-5142 GCA_050176095.1 Desulfomonilaceae bacterium | reverse complement strand
ATATTTTACGCCGAACCTGTCCAGGTTGTACTTGAGTTCCTGCCACTGATCGTGACCATAGGCATAATCCGGACCAATATACGCAATCGTTTCCCAAGGTTTGGTCTGTTGGAGTTCCTTCAGATACAACGCTCCAGCCGCCATAGACTGAAAAGTATTGTTGGACACCCTGAAGTAATACGGCTGGAATTTGTCGGTTGTCAGCTGGGTAGACGCATGATCCGTTCCAATGAATATTTTCTTGTACTGCTTCGAGACCTCAGTCAATGCAAGACCCACCGCAGAACTCACAACACCAAACAAAAAGTGCGTCTTGTCCTGAGTTATGTAACGCTTTGCCACCATAACCGAGTAATCTGGCTTGGCCTTGCTGTCAGTGTTTGTTAGCTCCAGTTTGTAACCATTAACACCGCCCTTGGAATTGATTTCTTCTATGGCCATTTCTGCAGCGTCAACTGAGTCCAGCCCGTAAAGGCCGGCTCTACCGGTCATCGGATATAACGCCCCTATCTTGATAATTTTTTCCTGCGCGTAAACCGGTATTGAGCAAACCAGCGCCGCAACAAGGGCCAACGCCATGACACAAAAGTACTTGCTCCTCGACATCGACTCACCTCCTGAATTCCTGATAATTCCTTGATGGTTCGACATTGAGCAATTTATGTGCCAGCGCATTTAATCCCCCGATAAAACGTCATTTTACATATTAACATCAAAGAAAGGCCTTCCGGCGTAGAACTGCATTTTTGCTATATGTCAATGAACGATCGGGTCGGAGCACATAAATAATATAGTGAAATCGGCCAGTTAGTTAATACAGCTCTTTTGCAATGCTACTGCATTTATGCAATATGACGGGATATGTTTAATTTGGTGATTTTACGCCAGAGTGTTGTTGGATGAATATCAAGAGCGGCTGATACCCTGGAGAGGTTACCGTGCTTTTTGATCGCTTCCTCGATAATTTGTTTTTCGAATTTTTCCAGGGTGGCTTTTAGCGAATCGCCTTCCTGCAGACCACCTACGGAAGGCAGACTTGGTTCTTTCAGTTCAACAGGCAGATCCGAATAGGTTATGAGATTACCTTCACTCATGATCATCATGCGTTCCATAATGTTTATGAGTTCTCTGACATTTCCGGGATAATTATAACTGATTAGCCTGTCCATTACCTGGGGATCCAATCTTTTGGAGGAGCCGTTGACAAGATTGTATTTTTCCAGACAGTTAAGCGCCAGCGCAAGTATGTCATCCTTTCGTTCCCTGAGTGGTGGAATGTTTATTGGGATGACATTCAACCTATAATATAGATCCTCTCGGAAGACGCCCTCTTTAACCAGGTCCTTCAAGTTCCGGTTGGTCGCCGCGATTATTCTGACATCGACGGAAGTAGGTTTTGTGCTGCCAATACGGGTGAAAATTTTCTCTTCAATAACTTGTAGTAGCTTCACCTGCATGGCCAGAGTTAGTTCACCCACTTCGTCCAGGAATATGGTCCCTGTGTGCCCTACTTCCAGCAGGCCTGCTTTTCCGTAAGGGGAGGCCCCTGTGAAGGCTCCTTTTGAATAACCGAACAATTCACTTTCTATCAGGGAATCCGGAATGGAACCGCAGTTGATTTTGATGAAGGGGTTCTCTTTTCTAGGACTAGCCAGGTGAATTAAACGTGCCAGCATTGTCTTTCCTACTCCGGATTCGCCGTAAAGCAGGACCGAGGAATCTACAGCAGCCACCTTAATTGCTTTTTGAACGGTTCTAACCATTGAGCTGCTTTTGACGAGCATATCTTGAAGATCGTGTTGAAATTTTTCATGTTCGAGAAAAGATTGATAGTATCTGGAGCTAAGCCGCCGGGTTTCTTCGAGTTGAGCTTTCAATTCGTTGAGCAGTGTTATGTCGCGAACATTTGTAACGACCAGGGCTATTTCATCATTGTCATCAAAAATTGGGGTCCCGGTTACCAATGCAATCTTGTCACCCCTTATTTTCTGCACGATCGTGACCTGATCTCGTTTTTCGAGGACGTCGAGAGTGACGGAATGATCGAAGACACCTTCTCGAACCAGGTCACGCATGTTTCTTCCGATAAGATCTTCTCTTTTCAAACCGGTTATTCGTTCGTAGGACCTATTTATCCTGATAGTGTTTGCGTTGTTATCGGCTATATATAGCCCGTCAAAAGATGATTCAAATATGGCTTCGAGCTCACGGTGTAATTTTTTGTATCCTTCCAGTCCTGAGATGATTGATTCGTATTCGGAAATATCCTGAAATACGCTTACTACTCCGATGACCTTTGAATGAGAGATTATAGGGCTTCGATTGGCTATTATGGTGGCTTTTGGCAGGGTTATTTTTTTCCCGATTTGGGGGCGTCCGGTTTTCAATATTTCTTTGAGGTCTGGCCAGGTGTCAGGACGAATTTCGGAGAAATGACGACCAATAGCGGAATCCCTGTCATCACCCAGCATGCGGCGGGCCGCTTCATTATAAACAATAATCTTACCTTCTTGATCTATGATTAATATTCCGTTGTACGATGCGTTGGTAATTAGTTCGCAAAACGGACATGGTTCGAGAAGGTCTGTATCTGTCGGATTTTTCATGCAGTAGGCTCTCGGGTTTTTTATCGAATATAACAGATACCGCGGGTAAGTCTAAATTTTATGCGCCGGTCGGAATTCTAGTGGTCTGGCAGGGGTCTGAGGTTTAAATTTGGCGTAAGGTTTCTCAAGTGATTGGGTCAAATTTTGATTGCATTGGTCAAGACAAGCTAGTAATTTGAAAAGACTAAACAAGCGTCGAACACGATTGTGCTTTTTGAACTGTTCCCGAGAATCCGGCTTGGAATGGCTGGAAAAACAACCCCAAAAGTAGCCGGGGGGCTATGAAGCGATGAACCTGCACGAGTATCAAGCTAAAGAGATGTTGGCGACACGTGGAGCGCCTGTTCCAAGGGGCGCATTGGCATACGACCCGCTATCGGCTCTGGTAGCCGCGAGAAAGCTTAAAACAGACAAAATAGTCTTAAAAGCCCAGGTTCACTCAGGTGGTAGAGGCAAGGCAGGTGGTGTGAAGGTACTTGGAATGGATGATGACATTAGGGCGGCCGCTGCGTCTATTCTCGGGAAAATATTGGTGACAAACCAGACGGGGCCTGAGGGCAAGCCAGTGAATTGCCTATTGGTTGAAGAGGCGCCGGTAATCGATTCCGAGATTTATCTAGGTGTAGTGCTGGACCGGTCAAGCGGTTTGGTTACAGTGATGGCGTCCTTGGCCGGAGGCATGGATATAGAAACTGTGGCCAAGCAATCTCCAGAAAAAATTTTTACCATCAAGGTAAACCCGTTGAGGGGTCTGGCTCCATTTCAGGCGCGTGAATTAGCCTATAGCCTATCTGAAAAGCATGAAATTGCTGGACAGATCAATAAAATAATCAACATACTTTATGACATTTTCATTAGCTATGATTGCTCACTGGTGGAAATAAATCCTTTGATAATTTCAGGAGAACGTGTGCTTGCGCTGGACGCCAAGGTCAATCTCGATGACCATGCATTGTTCAGGCATCCGGAATTGGAAAAATTGCGTGATCGTTCCCAGGAGGACATCACTGAATTATCCGCTCGTCAGGATGGACTCAGCTACATTAAGTTAGATGGAGAAATCGGATGTATTGTAAATGGAGCGGGTTTAGCCATGGCGACACTCGATCTGATTTCTCTGCATGGAGGATCCCCGGCGAACTTCCTTGACGTAGGTGGAGGAGCAAGCGAACAGGTTGTTTCTGACGCCATGAGCATATTGTTGGATGACTCTCGAGTGAGAGTGGTTTTCATTAATATTTTCGGTGGAATTCTTCGATGTGATGTTTTAGCCCGGGGAGTAATCGGAGCCCTCAAGAAACGTGGTCTGGAATTGCCGGTGGTAGCCCGCATCGAGGGCACAAACATCGCTGAAGGTCTTCAACTCTTCAAGGATTCGGGTCTGCCTGTGGAGATAATACCCACCTTAGACGAGGCTGCGAAGATTGTTGTTCAAAAAGCTAAGTCTCTTGCCTCTAAAACATCTTAGCGGGGGAGTTGAGCCATGGCCATTCTTGTAAATAAGAACTCTAAGGTAATATGTCAGGGTATAACCGGTCGTAATGGAACTTTCCACAGTCTGGCGTGCCGGGACTATGGGACCAATATGGTTGGCGGAGTGACTCCCGGAAAAAAGGGGGCTTCGGTAGACGGCATTCCTGTTTTTAACACGGTGAAGGAAGCTGTTCGGGAGACAGGCGCCAACGTATCCCTGATTTTCATTCCGGCGGCTTATGCCAAAGACCCTATACTTGAGGCGGTGGACGCGGGGATAGAAGTTATTGTTTGCATCACTGAGGGTATACCTCCCCTTGACACGGCATCGGCGCTTTTTACAGTTAAGGCTGAAGGCAGGAGACTGATAGGTCCAAACACTCCGGGAATAATTTCACCAACGGATCGATGCAAGGTCGGCATAATGCCGGGATACATACACAAAGCGGGCAGGGTCGGGGTAATTTCGAGGTCGGGCACTCTCACTTACGAGGTTGTGGATCAACTTACCAAGGCTGGAGTCGGCCAGAGCACATGCATGGGGCTTGGAGGGGATCCTGTTGTAGGTTTGAGCTTCGTAGATGTGTTGCAGATGTTCAATGATGATCCTGACACTGACGCAGTCGTGTTGATCGGAGAGATAGGCGGTTCAGCTGAAGAACAGGCTGCGGAATATATAGAGGAAAATTTTAAAAAACCTGTCGTGGCCTACATAGCAGGACGTTTGGCTCCTCCCGGCAAGCGCATGGGTCATGCGGGGGCCATCATTTCGGGTGGTTCAGGAACTGCGCAGAGCAAGATGAAAGCCTTGTCTGAAGCCGGTGTTCACGTTGTCGAAAACCTTACCATGGTTGGTTCGACCATGGCGAAAATTTTAAAAGCTATTTAGTGACGGAGTTTGAACTATCACCGAGGGGAGAAACGTATGTCAGTAAATCAGGAAAAGTTTGAAGAGCTTGCCCGCAGGCTTGAGGAATCCGACAAGGCAGGTGGACCGGACAAGATCGCAAAACATCACAAGGCCGGAAAGATGACAGCGCGAGAGCGAGTCCTCGAGATGCTC
>JBFXII010000254.1:0-5162 GCA_050176095.1 Desulfomonilaceae bacterium | reverse complement strand
GCGCCCTCCTTCTGGGTGCATAGCACGGCTAGGTTTTGGTTTTTGAACAGATCATCCAGGATGTTAAAGAGTTCTGATGCTTGTTTTATGTGAGAATGGTCAATGGCGCCGAAGCTTCCGGATATATCAAATTCTTCCGTTTTAGATTGCAATTTGAAAGACCACTGATCAGTTGTGCTTAAAGATTCTGGCATAGATATCTTTTGTTCGTTATTGATTGTCATTGTAGCACCCTCCAAACGGGTTTACGAAAAATAACTCTGTAATGTTAGCTAATTCATTTATACGTAAATAGAAAATAGGAATTATCCACAGATAATGGGTTTTCAATCACCCGACAACTTTATCGCGAATGATCTTGAGGTCTAACGCTGCTTGGTATGGGGATTTTGCTTCGAAAATCATGGATCCAATGATTGCGGCCGAATTTGGACCAACAATTTGAGCCCATGATTCCAATTGCTGCGTGATATTTCTGCCAAGACGATCCTGTCTTCCAAATCCTGGACACCAGATTGGTTTGGAACTTATTTTGCGATATTTTTGCAGATCCTGAGGCTTAGTGGCGGGTCCAATGTAACCGTCTACATCGAGCGTTTCCCCTAAAATCAATATTGCCTCGGTGACGTCGTTAGCGGAGGCAATAACTCCCATCGGTTTTTGGACGCTAGTTTCAGAAACGCTGTCTAAAATGTTTGCCTGGAAAGGGTGAGAAAAAAATAATTCAGCGCCAGGATGGCTCATGGTAGGTAAAAGCAACACCTCTATGCCGATTTCATGTGCCTGATGTATGGATTCGGCAATTGATGCCGGTCCTGGAAAACCATGGACTGTGATGTGAGTGACTCCAGATCCTTTCAGTTTTGATATTATTTTGGAATTCGTCCCAGTCCATTTGCCCTTGGAGTTGAATCCTATATCGGCCACCTTTAGGTCTAGGAGTAGAGGTTTCTCCTCTATCAGATTGGAGAGTCTGGGTAATATTTGGACTCCACATTCCAATATTGTGGGAACCCCGATTTTCAGACCATCAATCACGGGGCCTACTTCTTTTACAATTTCTGACACCTGCTCTGCGGTTGTTAAATCCGCAGCAAGCACTATGGAATAATCTCTCATGGACGCCTCATCGCCAGCCTGAGGCTTTTCCGTTGGAATCTCTCAAGATTTCTTTGACAAAAGTAACTTTTCTAGGACACTTATACCTTGAAAGATATTCTTTACAGAATCTTATTATCTCTCGATCTTCAGGATTTGTGCCAGGCTCTGGAACTATTATGGCCTCTATAACCTGACCTCTCATGAGATCATCTACCCCAACCAAGGCCACATCAGAAACATGCGGATGCCTGATGAGTATTTCTTCTACTTCCTGACAATAAACATTGAACCCCGAGGTTATGATCAGGTCTTTTTTCAGGCCCGTTAAAGTTAGGTAGCCATCCTCATCGAGTTTTCCAATATCACCGGTATAAAGCCAGTTATTTCTTATTACAGTCGCTGTCTCCTTGGGCTTTCCAAAATAACCCAGCATTACGTTCGGACCTTGAATAACAACCTCGCCCTCCAAACCAACCGGCAATGGTTTGCCATCATCATCATGAATTTCTATGCGGACATTTGGTATTGGTTTACCAACTGTATGAGGCTTGTTTGGTATGGTTATGCTGTTCCATGAAACTACAGGAGAGGCTTCTGTCAATCCGTAGCCATGATATACATCTATACCGTAACGAGCTGTAAATTTTTCGTAAATTTCATATGAAAGGTGAGCCCCACCACTGATGGCAATCTTGATTGATGTCAAATCCAGGTCCTTACAAGAGGGGTGATACAGGAGCCCATAATAAACCATCGGCACAAGACCGCACCAAGTGATCTGAGCCTTTTTCAGCCATGGAATTAACTTTGGGAAATCAACTTTCTCAACCAGGAAAACAGTCCCACCAATTTTCTGAGTTCCCAGCAAGTTGGTCGAAGCGCCAAACGCGTGAAACAGAGGAATCAGAGCCAGACCATGAGTTTCTGGTCCCACTTTGGCAATGTCTCTGAGTAAGTCTGAATTCGTGTCAAGGTTGTAATGGGTCAATGTGGCGCCCAAGGCTTTTCCCAAGAGTCCTGCCGTAAAAATTATGACAGCAGGGTCATTATTATCCATGTTCACGGCTGTGAATTTATCAGAAAAATCTCTCTGAATTTCGGCGAAAGGAACGGCTCCTTGAGTGGGGGTAGTCGTAATAATTAATTTGAGATAACTCAAGGCGTCCTTAATACTATTAATTTTTGGAAGTTGTTCAGCCCCGCAAACGATGGCCGCCGGCTTAGAATCAGCCATGTAATGACTCAGTTCATAGGCCGTGGACAGAGGATTCAGTGTCACAGCTATGGCGCCCACTCTCATCGCAGCGTAATAACTAATCACAAATTCCGGGCGGTTTCCCATGAGCGTCAGAACTCTGTCGCCTCTTGTTATTCCAGCTTTAATAAAAGCGTTCGAGAGTCTGTTTATAGAGGATAAAAGATTGCCATAGGAAATGGCCTGATCCTCGAACACGAGCGCTGGATGATCGGGTCTTGCGTCAGCAGCGTTATCTATAATTTCGCTAAGGTTCATTACAACTCCGGTCAGCTAAGTTTTGATTACACGTTAAACTAACACTAGAATGCTTCTAAATCAACTTCTAACGTCAAGAAAATGCTCGAAAAGATGGCAATTCTACGAAAACATGCATGGACTGCCTCGATAACGAGCATTTCCTCAAATTGTTGGGCATCCATAGCCGTCATTACATAAATAAAAAACCCAATGATTGTCGAATTAGTCAAAATCGTGTACAAATCGAGTCTCAGAATATGGGCATGACATTTAAAATACAGCAACAGATATTCCCTGCTGAATTTGTTGAGAACATTCAAGAGGATATTCAATAGAGAATGGGCAAAATTTATTTAGTTATAGGCGGTCGTCGAAGTGGCAAAAGTGATTTTGCTCTGAAATATGGAGAAACATTGATTGGTCCTCGTGCTTTTGTAGCTACTTGTCCCTCGATTGACGAGGAAATGGACCAGAGAATCAAGAGACATCAGCAAGAAAGAGATGATCAAATTTGGACAACTATTGAGGAGCAAATACACCTTGCGCAGGTCATGGAAAGAGATGATCAATTCAATCTGTTCTTGATTGACTGTGTGACTCTCTGGATCAACAATCAAATATTTCAGACTACTGAACAAAATATTATTTTTTCTGAGGCGGAATTAATAAAACGCACGGAACATTTGTTGAATGTCTGTGATCAAATAAAAGCTGATGTAATCTTTGTTAGCAACGAGATAGGCTTAGGTGTAGTACCGAATGATCCTGAGACCAGGTTTTTTCTTGACTTACTGGGTCGGTGTAACCAAATCTTGGCGGTTCGTTCTTACGAGATGTTTCTTGTATCCTGCGGTATTCCAGTAAAAATAAAGAAGGGCTCCATTTAATGAAGTTATTAGATAAGACAGTGAGTAAAATCGTTCCTCAAGACTCTGAAAAAAGACTTTTGGCTAAAACCAGACTTGATCAATTGACAATGCCTCATTGGGCTTTGGGGCGTCTGATGGATCTTGCCATGGATTTGGCTGGGATTTATAGGACAATTAAACCTCAGATCAAAGCAAAAGTTATTGTAACTATGGCGGCCGATCATGGGGTAGCTTTGTCGGGAGTAAGCAAATATCCAGCAGAAGTGACTTGCCAGATGGTGAGAAACTTCGTAAACGGTGGAGCTGGAGTCAATGCGTTGGCTCGGGTTTCTAACACTGATGTGGTCGTGGTAGACATGGGGGTGGCAGGGGACATTAGTGATCTGGAAAATCAGAAACTTATCGTGTCCCGGCGAATAGCTTCTGGTTCCAAGAACATGCTTGAAGGGCCTGCAATGACTCGAGAAGAGGCCGTAGCGTCGATCGAGGCGGGGATAGAAATTGCTCATGATTTGGGAGAAAAGTACGATATATTTGGATCGGGTGAAATGGGGATTGGTAATACCACGCCTAGTAGCGCCATAACATCCTTGATTACAGGAACGTCTGTCCGAGAAGTTACTGGTCGTGGTACGGGCATCGATGACGCACAGTTCAATCACAAAATCTCAGTAATAGAAAAATCAATAAAAATAAACAGGCCTCAGATTTTTGATCCCATTGATGTCCTGTCGAAAGTGGGAGGTTTCGAAATAGGTGGCATAGCTGGATTGATTCTTGGAGCAGCTTCACTGAGCAAGCCTATAGTTGTCGACGGATTTATCTCAACAGCTGGGGCTCTAATAGCTCAGGCAATCTGTCCCATAAGCGAGCAATACATGATTGCGGCTCACAATAGTGTCGAAAAAGGGCATATGGCAGCCCTATCAAAACTCGGTAAAAGGCCATTGCTGGATTTGGAAATGAGATTAGGGGAAGGGTCTGGGGCTGCGCTTGCGATGTCCATAGTTGAAGCCTCAGTTAAAGTTCTTACTGAGGTAGCCACGTTTGAAGAGGCTTCAGTGTCGAAAGGGTAATCAAAAAGTAATCGGCTCAGGGCGCAGAAAATGCGCCCTTGAACCCGATACTGAAAAAGATTCTATAGGGGGAACAATGAGGGGATTTTCTGCGCCGACATAATGTCGCCCGAAGCTCTGAGCTTGCCTGTCATAAAAGCTGTCATACCGTTTAGTTTTCCATTACACATAGCCAACCAGTCTTGATCCGCCATCGTAAGTGACACTGAAGGATTAGCATGTACGCCTTTTTCAACGGCACATGTTCCGTTTTTTACTGCCACATTCCAATCACCAGCTTGATCTCCAGTAATGTGGAACTGAAATACCAAATCTAATCCGGTTGCCGCATCTGCGTTAAATACTTGGGGCATTTTTTGGAAAACCTCTTCAACAGACGTAAGGTTCATAACAATCTCCTATTCTAAATATCTTGTGATTTTAAAGGCCTAGCTCCATTCAAAAAGACCTGCAACAATCCCGTAGCGATTCTTTGTTTCTGCGCTCGGCTTTTCAAGGGTTGGTTTTCGAGAACCATTGCAGATATAAAACTTTCTATTGCCCCGAGAAATATGTATGCCAGGTAACGAGGTTTGATATCTGACCGAAGCAATTTCTGATTCTGAGCTCGAGCCATCAACC
>JBFXII010000253.1:0-5180 GCA_050176095.1 Desulfomonilaceae bacterium | reverse complement strand
GAGTAACGGGAACCCTTAGAAATCAGATCGATGAGGCGCGAACAAATAACCGACATTATACTGTAATAACTTGTGACCGAGTGAGCACCGAATCGAGTGAATGGATAAAAACATTTGTTTCAATAGTAGCTTATGAACTTGAGGTTTATCCAGAGCAAAAATTATTTTTTCCTCCGTTTTTAGAAATACTGTCCTATTGTTACGAGAGAGAATTCAATCAGATCCATGCGGCGACCCCCGGTCCCATGGGACTAATAGCCTTGGCTATATCGAAAATTCTTAAAATTCCGATCATCGGAACTTACCACACTGCGTTACCACAATATGCCCAACATCTCACCGATGACAATTCAATGGCGGAAATGGTGTGGAGATATGTAATATGGTTTTACGACCAAATGGAGGCTATTTTTGTTCCATCTAAAGCTACGCTGAAAGAATTAGTGGATCACGGCATATCAGAGTCTAAAATGGTCATGATGCCACGTGGTGTTGATTCCAAAAAATTTCATCCAGGAAATAGAAGCGAGGATTTTCTTGAAAGAGAATTTTCGATTCCCAAGGGCCTGAAATTGCTCTACGTCGGCCGTGTTTCTAAAGAAAAAAATTTGGCGCTCCTGGAAAATACATTCAAATCTGTTCTAGAATCTGGAATTCATGTTCAACTAGTGGTTGTTGGTGATGGTCCATACCTAAGTGAGATGCGCCTGAACCTACGGGATTACCCTGCTTATTTTACAGGATATCTCAAGGGTCAGAAGTTACTGAAAACTCTCGCCTCATGCGACCTGTTCGTTTTCCCGAGTCTCACTGACACATTTGGAAATGTTGTTCTGGAAGCTCAAGCCTCTGGTTTACCTGTCATAGTCACTGATCAAGGTGGACCATGCGAGAATATGATTGATGGCGAAACCGGATTGGTCGCCAAAGGATCAGATCTGGAGACATTCTTAAACTGTATCTTAAGAGTGATCACAAATAGCGAAACACTTCAGAAAATGGGACTTGCAGCAAGAGAATATGCCGAAAAAAGATCTCTGGAAAATGCGCTTGACCAAATCTGGCAATTGTATGCGCAGATAAATTATTCAAATCCGCAAAGTTCCAACAGGGGGTTCTTTGAAACGTATGATACTAAAAACGCTGCCGGTTTTTAGTCCGAGAGGAGAGCACAAAGATAAAGTAAACCAAACCGCGTCAAATTTGGAGAGTAAATAATCACTCAATGGCGTTCAACAAGTTCACTATTATGTCTTGGAAACCAACTCTGCCTCAGATTGTCTTAGGCAAAGCAAGAAGCTTTGTGTCGCTACATGCTCGGGCCCCAGAAGCTCTTCAAGAAATTCAAATGCCCTACGTCTCCAGAACATAATGGCCCTTCTGTCAAACTCAGAATCTATGACGTGCCAACCAGCCTCTACCAGATTTTCCAATCTTTTGTCTTGTGACATGGCCGGTCCTCTCCTTCATCCCCCCAAATATTCCAAGAAAACCGACGACAGTTGTGCCACTCAAATGACTAAATCCCCAATCGTTCATTAAATCAAAAAATAATTAATGTCAACGCAAAACCAAAACTTAAAATAAATGCAGCACTTTTAAAAACTGCTAGGTCACCTCTACCTAGTTTTAGAGCTTTAGACAATTAGTCCGGATTTTTGATCCCAACCAGATATAAAAAAAGTGAAAACAATCGCGGATTGATTTTATTTTGGAGTCGAGTATATATTTGAAACATATAGCAATGACTATAATACTGATAGATGGACTCTATGGGTCGAAATTACCATCGATCTTTTAAAATGCTTTCTTTCTGGCGATAAGGTTTGAAAATTATGGCAAATGATAAGATACGTTTAACGACACTATCCAAAACATCTGGTTGAGCTGCCAAGATAGGTCCAGGGGACCTTGACAAAGCGCTTTGTGGATTGGAAGTTCCCGTAGATCCTAACGTCATTGCGGGAATGGGAGGGGCTGAGGACGCTGGAGTTTACAAAATATCTGATGAACTAGCTATAGTTCAAACAATTGATTTTTTTACACCAATTGTTGATGACCCTTACATTTATGGGCGGGTAGCAGCTGCCAACTCCCTTAGTGATGTATACGCCATGGGCGGCAGGCCGATAACCGCGATGAATGTAGTTTGCTATCCTATCGAAAAGCTTGGTATTGAGGGCCTCAAGGATATACTGAGAGGCGGATTGAGTATACTCAATGAGGCAGGAGTTTCACTCATTGGTGGTCATAGTGTAGAGGATGATGAACCAAAGTATGGGCTTTCGGTAACTGGTGTCATAAATCCTAACAGGGTGATGACAAATAGTGGTCTGGTTCCTGGAGACAACATTATACTGACCAAGGCTATTGGAACGGGCATAATTGCCACAGCCCTAAAGGCTGAGATGGCGTCTGTCGAATCGGCCAGGTCGATGGAAAGATCCATGTGTTTGTTAAACGACCTGGCTTCAGAGATTGCGGTAAGTCATGGCTTGAGGGCTTGTACGGATGTCACTGGATTTGGGCTGGCGGGACATTTGGTGGAGATGGCCAGAGGGGCTTCATGCAAAATCCTGATCAAGTCTGGTATGGTACCGATATTGGAGGGCGCTCTGGATTATGCTTCAATGGGGCTAATTCCTGCGGGGGCTCACAATAATCGAAAGTTTTTCAGTTCGTGGGTGACAGTTGATCCATCAGTTAAATTGGAACTTAGCGATCTAATGTTTGATCCACAAACCTCCGGTGGGCTTGTTCTAGGGTGTCCACCTAAAATGTTACAGTCCGTTATTGAGAAACTAAAGCAGTGTGATGGTCTTGAATTTGCGGTGATTGGCGAGGTTGTCGAACCTCACCAATCAGGTTTAGTTGAAGTAGTTTAGAAGACTTTCAGTCAGTGACATTCTGGTCAAGCTGATCCAGTAAAGTTAGCGGGGGCTTCTCGATGGCCCAAGAGAATCCACTTACGCTCGTTAGCGTCCTCCAGACGCGCAGCCCATTGTCTCCAGGATTCGCGAAGATCATCCACTTGTCGGATCAATTCATTCCGTTCAGCCTTGAGAATCTTTTCCGAGTAGCCGCCTGTTCCAAATGTCTGGGAATCTAGCGACTTGAGCCGCTCGATTATAGGGCGAACCTCTGTTTTTAGCGCCCGCATCCTGGACAAAATCGCCTCTTCCTCGTAACTTAGCGCTAACTTAGGCGCGCAAGCGGAGCAAGATACTTCGAATCCGCCGACTGGATTAGGCTGACAACTTCCATAGTTTCCAACAGATATCAATGCAAAGCTCATATCGGCCTCCAAACAGCGAACTGCTTCGTTAGACATTCTTTCCTATAAGTTAGGATGAAATGCTGGCTGATAAGATTCGCCGAAGTAATAGAAAGACCCGGGAAGGGAAAAAGTCAGTACCGACCGAGCATATGCTCCGTTAAGGTGTCCATGAGCTCGTGGAATATGACCTTATAGCCTCCTGGCCAAGTATGTCTTATAGGGGGAGGGGGCACATATCCGTAGAAAGGTTCGTTGGAGGCCGCTTGAGGTGAACTTTGCGCCTGACTCGAAGTATTCTGATTGCCGGGTATATCCTGAGCCTGACTCAAAGCGACAATGCAAAAGCCAATCGTAAACGTGGTTAGGCATATGACTAGAAATCTGTTCAGCATCGTATATCCTCAATACCTATATCATAACCTTGATTGGCTCTAAAATCAATTCAAAAACAGACGGTGTCGGGGATGCTCGCATGATCAGCCTCAGCACGTCGAATCAATCACAAGATGGGTCATTCATCCGAAACGGAAGTCTTGTTACATACAAGTGTCTTCCTGCCCGCTTCAAAGACGACAGTTATCTTTTGTGCTCCGGCAAGTTCTACCACCTTCCCTATTCCGAAAACCGGATGATCGATAAAATCGGATAATGAGTAAGAGGAGCCAGCCTTGTATTTCTTGACTTGAGACGACTCATTGAAATCCTTCATGAAAGTTTTCCACTCTCCTGAAGGCTTAGGCGCACCTGTTACGGAACTTGTGCTAGACCGAGGTCCTCGCGTCATCGAGACTGCTCTTACCTTGGGGCTGCCCTGTGGTCCGGACTTGGGCGGATGATAGTTGTGATGACTATTGCAGGTCAGACAAATGACACGCTTAGGCTTTCCCTCAACCACGGCAATAATTCTATGATTTAGATCCATTTGGCATTTGGTGCACCAAGCCTCAACGTCATCACCTGGCCCAACTGGATGCGACATCATTATTCCTCCGACAACATCTTCAATTAAATAGATAAAAAATCTTTTGAGAATTCCGGTGAGAAGTCTTAAGGCGAAAACTCTCAATTATAATCCGGGGAAAAATCACGGCGCTTCAGGCTAATTAAAAGCAGAATCATGGATAATTGCCGATAAGATCACGCCGAAGCAACAAATAAAAACCCTCGTTCCAGATAAGAAACGAGGGTATTTTTTATCCCGGCGACGACTTACTCTCCCACGCAGTCACCCACGCAGTACCATCAGCGCTGGAGGGCTTAACTTCTGTGTTCGGAATGGGAACAGGTGTTTCCCCTCCGCCATAATCACCGGGAAGCCCTAAAATAATATAAATGATACCGAGGCTAACCGTGTAGGAACGGTTAGCCTTATATATCAACCAAATAGGAGATCAAGGATACGAAATATTTTGGAATCAAGCCGCACGACCTATTAGTACCAGTAAGCTCCATGTGTTACCACACTTCTACACCTGGCCTATCAACCTCGTCATCTTCGAGGGGTCTTTAGGGGCGAACCCGGGATATTTAATCTTGAGGCCGGCTTCCCGCTTAGATGCTTTCAGCGGTTATCCGATCCGAACGTAGCTACCCGGCTATGCCGCTGGCGCGACAACCGGAACACCAGGGGTCCGTCCATCCCGGTCCTCTCGTACTAGGGACAGATCCTCTCAAATATCCTGCGCCCGTGGAAGATAGGGACCGAACTGTCTCACGACGTTCTAAACCCAGCTCGCGTACCGCTTTAATTGGCGAACAGCCAAACCCTTGGGACCAACTTCAGCCCCAGGATGCGATGGGCCGACATCGAGGTGCCAAACCTCCCCGTCGATGTGAACTCTTGGGGGAGATCAGCCTGTTATCCCCGGGGTACCTTTTATCCGTTGAGCGATGGCCCTTCCAC
>JBFXII010000252.1:0-5188 GCA_050176095.1 Desulfomonilaceae bacterium | reverse complement strand
ATTAGCCGGATGTTGGTAATAATCATGGCCCGATCAACGGCCTTGCACATGTCGTAGATCGTTAACGCGGCGCTAGACACAGCCGTAAGAGCTTCCATTTCGACACCAGTCTTAGCGACCACCTTCACCCTTGCCTCAATTTCTATAAGAGATCTGTCAACATTTGGGAAAAAATCAACATTAACTGATGTTATAGGCAGCGGGTGAGCCAGAGGGATCAATTCCGGGGTTCTTTTTGCTCCCATAATTCCAGCTATCCTCGCTATTCCGAGGACATCTCCTTTTTTGGCGCGGTTCTCAAGGATCATGTTCAATGTTTCGGGCTTCATCTGCACTTCACCACGCGCAACAGCAAGCCTCTCTGTAATATCTTTTGCCCCAACGTCGACCATGATTGCCGATCCATGGTCATCAAAATGAGTAAAATTGGACATAACGGCTACCCATGGACTCCTTACGAATCTTTATCCAAGTTATCTAGACGATATGATAGCGCTCGAGCATGAGCTGGGAAACCTTCATATTCAGCCAGTGTTAATGTCTTGGGGGCCAACGACCTAAAGCCTCTTTCATCAACAATAGAATAGGACATCTTTCTAACAAAATCCCTTACAGAAAGCGCCGAAGATGTTCTGGCGAATCCGGATGTTGGTAGAATAGCGTTAGGTCCAATGGAGTAATTTGCCAGAGTGCCAGGTGTCCATGGACCTATCAAAACTTCTCCAGCGGTTTTAATTTTGTCCAAAACGTCTTCGGGGCTGTCAACGAGCAACTGCAGGTGTTCCGGAGCAAAACCATTTATAAAATCGATGGCGTCATCAGGATTTTTGGCCAGTACAATGCCACCGGTCTCACTGAGAACCGTCTCGCAGAACTCGCGCCGCACTGATGGAAGGCTTGAAATAAGATCGGGAGCTAATCTAAGACAAGCCTTGGCCATGGGCTCACTTGTAGTGACTAGAAACGCCGAAGAGTCAGGTCCATGCTCAGCTTCAATCAACAGGTCCGTAACAGCCAGTTTGGCCGACACAGAATCGTCCGCATACACTATGGCTTCACTAGGTCCTGCCTCCGGACCGGTGTCAATTTCAGTAGAAAGAGCCTTCTTGGCGGCCAACACATATCCTGAACCTGGGCCAACAATCTTGGCCACTCGTTCTATTGTTTCAGTGCCGTAGGCTAACGCTGCAATGGCCTGTGCGCCACCAACCGAATAAATTTCATCAATGCCCATTATTGCAGCCGCTGCTACGGTTGCGCTATCTGCCTTTCCATTGTTATCGGGTGGGCTCACGGCTACAATCCGCTTAACCCCGGCCACTATGGCAGGAATTGCCGCCATCATCATCATCGAGGGAAACGAACCCTTACCGCGCGGAACGTAAATCCCCACGGAATCAATAGGTATCGTCTTTTCTCCAGCTACTATACCAGGGGAGATTTCTGTTTCTATCTTTTCGGGTCCAATCTGCAACTGATGAAATTTTCTTATGTTGGCAATTGACACCTCTATGGCCTCGCGTAGCGGCCCGGCAAGATCATTAACCGCTTGAATCCTTGCATCTTCTGATACTCGGAATGATGAACCCGCGAAATTAGCCCCATCAAACTTTTTTGTGAACTCAACCAGAGCATTATCCCCCGATTTACGAACTCCCTCGAGTATTGGCTGAACTCGCGCTATCAAATCGTCAAAATCAACCTTTGACCTCTTATATAGTCTCCTACGACCACGAGGACTGAGTTCCTCAAGCTTGATGAAATTTATCCTCATTACTTGTGACTCCAGACAAAATTAATCTTTTACCTTGAACTGATAAATTTTTCTATGGATTTTAAGTTCCGCTAATCTCATGCCTATTATTTTATTTGCCAAAAAAATAATATATCATGAATAAGTCATTTTTACCGACATGTTGAAAGGTGTTTTGCAGTTAGATGGATAAAGACTTTAACAAAGCGGATTGGGATTTTTTCGTCGTCGCGCTCAAAGAAGAAGCCAGGGATGTGCTTTGGTCTGTTAAGTTAGATGTTGAGCCAGATACACTAATAAAAAGCGCGTTAGCTGATCTACAGGAACTAGCCCCTAAACCCGAAGGACTAGAAACGCGATCTCAGGAAGAAATATGGAAACAGGTTCGGGACAGACTCGTGGCTGCGGCGTATGCTCTGCGTCCACATTGTGTAAGGTGTGGGACCTGTTGTGAGAAGGGTAGCCCGACCCTTCTAAAACAGGACAAGGATCTGTTCATGAATGGCGTGCTAACTCCTTCAGACGTTTTTGCCATCAGACTAGGAGAACAGGTTTACATTCCCGAAATAGATCAAAATGCTCCTTCAGAAAAAGAATTCCTTAAGATCAAGGAGATCCCTGATAAAAAAGCCTGCATGTTCCTCGACGAAAAAGACAAAAGCTGCAAGATCTACGGTTCAAGACCGACACAGTGCAGGAGGCAGGAATGCTGGAACCCAAAACAGACACTAACAGCGACAGACGAACTCTTGACACGTCAGGAGCTTCTCGAAACGACAGGAGATCTTTGGGCTATTATCCAAAAACATGAAGATCGTTGCTCGCATGATGATTTTACGAGGGGAATAGCTAGACTTTCTGCTACTAAAGGTCAAACGGTAGGCGAGCTATTGAATATTCTGGCGTTTGATCATCATGTAAGGGATTTTGTACAGTCCAAACTCGGTATTAACGAGGCTTTCCTGGACTTCTTCTTTGGAAGGCCGTTGAGTAAGATTCTCGCACATTATGGATTGAAGCTTGAAGAAAAGGAAGATGGTTCGCATTTTCTGACTATGGATAACAACGACTAGTTCATCCGAATAAAGGGACGTAACCTTTCTGGCAGCCCTGCTCAAAGTTCGGATCTTTGTTTCGGATCAAGCTTCACAAGGTAAGGATTGAACTAATAGCTTTCGTAAACTGATTTGCTTGTTAGACAGCTTCTGGACTTCCTTCTTTTCGTTTTAGGCGCCAACATATAAGTGTTGATGACCTTTTGAATTGTTCTCGGCAATATATTTTGTCTCGAAAGCGGCGCCGTGCTTTATTAGTGCTAGTCACAGCATGAGCGCTCACGTTCGGCGCCGTTGAAGCATAGTTGGGGGCGAAACTGCAAATAATAAACTTCATGGCTCAAGTGTTCGAAAAGCAATTTGAATCTAAGAACCTTATAGACCTCTTCGTAAAAAACAGTTTTAGAAACATTCAGAAGATCTTGCGTAAGTCTCCTGTACGCTATAGATGATAATCTTTGTAAAAAAGTGACCTGGGACCCAGTTTTCTAGGATGTTCAGGGTTAAAGGCCCGACATCGGTAAATGAAAATCTCCCTGATCGATACCCCATGATAAATGACGTGATAGACCGGAAGTTGTTCCACAGAAGAAAAGCTCTCATAAATTGTAGTGAAGGCGTCAGAAGAAGGAAGCAGCGGTTTAGGAGAAACAAATATTATGTCCCGTCCTTTTAGGTCGTCAAAGGATCGATGCCATATATCAAACTGAGTAGGTCTTTCCCACGGGGCGAGATATCTTACCTGAGGTTGGCCAGGAGTGTTAAATTCCAGTAACGCGCATAATTGATAACTGTCAGCAGCCAAGATTTCACCCTTGCCAATAAATTCTGATACGTGTTGCCCTAACTTGTCCCACCCCCTGGTTTCCCAGATAATTCTATCGGCTTTCGAAATGGATCTCTCCCATGAAGCTGGAATAATGCCGATCCACGTGTGCAACACCACTGTAGACACTATCAGCAGCGACCAGACAAGGGAGTATTTTACGAATTTTTGGCTCCATGGTTTGGAAACCCAGTTGAGCGCTCCCTCTTCAGAACCATAAAAACTCCACACTGCAATCATGAATGGTCCGATATATCCGGGCATGCTCCAATTGGCCTCAACATGTCCCCTAAATGATTGAGCAGCAAACAGGAATAGCGGTATTCCAAAGCAAATGCACAAGACCTGGTTGGCTGAAGGCCGCCTAAGGTTGTTCCATAGAGCCGTCATCGTCGCCAAAACAACAAAAATATAAATTTGTGGCGAAATCAAAAAGAATTGCGCAATATTAAAACCTATACCATCCTCTATCCGCCGTGAAAGCGCTACGGCCCCTGAGCCTATGAACAAAATGTGGTTTAGTGAGGCCCAGTCATGGCGCCAGTTCCAGTAAATAATGGGGATTGTGAGGCTCATAGCCAAAACAGCCGCCAACCAAGGAGAACGACTTAACAGAAGTGGCCTCAAATCCTTCAACCAGATGATAAAAATGAGAGCGCACAAAAGACTTATGGCGCCAGTATACTTGGAGAGCATCGAAAGCCCTATAGCTATTCCACTTAAATAAAGCCAGACGCTTCTTCGATCACTCAAAAATTTACTCAAAAACCAAATCGTCAAGATTGTGAAGAAAATTAGAGCGTTGTCATGAATGGCCGCCGTTGCTCCTAATATTGACACAGGGGTGATGTTGAAAACGAAAACCGTCACAAGGGCTATGCGTCTATCACCAAAAAGATTCAAACTGCATGAGTAAATAAATGCCGAACTTAAAAAAGAAAGTAGCAAAAAAGGAAAACGAACTGAGAAAGGTGTGGAATACCCAAATAGTTCTGTAGAAATCCTGATAAGGTACGCCACCATTCCCGAATTGTCGAAGTAAGACCAATCCAGTCTTCTCGACCACGCCCAATAGCTACACTCATCCGGTATGAGGTTGACGTATGCGCTCAACAAAAAACGCCATACGAATACAAGCGTCAAACCAAGCCATAAAAATAGATCACGATTCTGATGTTTCCAGTTAGACGGTTCAATATTCATGTCATAAAGTTCAACCGGACAATGTTAAGATGATTCATTTTGAAGTTACCAGCCAGTCGGCATTGAGTTCATGAGAGGATACTCTGATTACATTATGATGATGAACACGTCGTTCCAGGGCGGCACGTCTTAACAATGACTTCACGTCTGAGGTCATGAGTTGATTCGATCTGTATTGTAATGTGATTTACCTTTAGGTTGTTCCTCAAAATAGAGTTTATATGATTGAGAACACGCTTTTGATCCAGTCCGGCGTCAGACAGCACTACATGCGCTGAAAGATTGACCTCCGAGCCTGCTAGGCTCCAAACATGTAAATCATAAACGCAACAAACTCCTGGAACAGATGCT
>JBFXII010000251.1:0-5213 GCA_050176095.1 Desulfomonilaceae bacterium | reverse complement strand
CTCTGAGCGCAGTAGAAAAAGCGCTATGCCGAGGATTACGGGAACTATACGATCACCCCGAAAAGCTGCGATCAATGACTAACTTCGATTACTTGGATGTTATAAATTAAAATGCGAAATGGTATTAAAAGAGTAAATCCTGAATCCGAGATCAATTAATTCAAATTGGATTAACACTAAAAAAAAGCGAAAAATCAAAAAATAACCGAATAGGCTTTTCGTAAAGGTCATTATGCAATACACTAAAGCAAAATTAATTCATCAACCGATATTAATCCCGAAACAATCTGCAACGTGAGGAAGACCATGAAGCGAATACTAGTGGTTGACGATGAAAAGCACATTTGTGAACTATACAAAATAGAGCTTGAGGATGACGGCTATTTAGTTACCGTAGCGAATTCTGGCTCTGAGGCTCTAGATGTGGTCGACAAAAATCCTCCTGATCTTATTGTGCTGGATATTCAGATGCCAGGGATGGATGGGATAGAAACTTTGGAAAAGCTGTTGGGAAAGGACAAAGGAGTTCCCATAATTCTTAACACGGCATACAGTCACTACAAGGATGATTTCACGACCTGGGGCGCCGACGCATATGTGGTCAAGTCATCGGATACTTCGAAATTGAAGGCTGAAATAAAGAGGTTGCTGGGCTGATGAATCTCAAAAAAGAAATGAAGGAAACCCTTTGCATATTGATGGCTGGTGGAAAAGGCGAAAGGCTTTATCCCTTGACAAAATCTCGGGCGAAGCCCTCAGTTCGATTCGGGGGTAAATATCGCATAGTCGATTTTACGCTTTCCAATTGTCTCAATTCGGACATTCGTAGAATTTATGTTCTGACGCAATATAGATCCCTTTCTCTGGACAGGCATATCAGACTTGGTTGGAGCATTTTCAATCACGAGCTCGGAGAGTTCATTGAATGTGTTCCACCACAACAGAGAAATGTTGATCGTTGGTACCGGGGCACGGCCGACAGCATTTACCAGAATATATATATTTTACAGAGGGAGCGACCTAAAAGGGTTCTAATACTTTCAGGGGACCATGTCTACAAGATGGACTACAATGACATGCTAGCCTTCCACATCCAGAACAACGCTGAACTTACAGTGGCGGGCGTAGAAGCTACCAGGGCTGAAGCAAAGGCTTTCGGGGTCATTGGCTGTGACGAAAATTATCGCATTATTGACTGGGAAGAGAAACCCGCCAAACCTAAGACTATACCCGGTGACCCTAATACGTCTTTCGTATCAATGGGAGTATACATCTTCAATACGGAGACATTGGTTAAAAATGTGATCGCCGATGCCAAGAACAAGAATTCGTCACATGATTTTGGCAAAGACATAGTCCCTCGAATGATCGAGTCTAACAAAGTGTTTGTTCATAGTTTCAAGGAACCAGGACCAGAAGGAGGGCGTTATTGGAGAGACATAGGTACACTGGATGCTTATTGGGCTGCAAATGTTGACCTGTGCTCTGCAAGTCCGCAGTGCAATCTATATGATGAAACGTGGCCCATCAGGACTTATCAAATTCAGGCCCCGCCTGCAAAAATAGTTCAGGTCAAGGCTCGTGGAAAATCTGCAACCCGAAAATCTCAAATTGTTAATTCAGTTATTTCTGGTGGGTGCCTTATTAATGGAGCGGAAATCAAGAATTCCGTGCTTTCACACAATGTTATAGTTGAAAGCGGAGCGTCACTTGATGAGGTTGTTGTGTTGGACCGAGTAAGGATTGGACAGGGAGCAAGAATTAAGAAAGCCATCATTGATCAAGATGTTGATATACCGTCGGGTTTTTCTATAGGCTACGATTCTGAAATGGATAGCAGTCGTTTTAGCATTTCTCCTTCAGGTGTAGTAGTCGTTCCACAAGGGATGAGCCTGGAGTAGCTTGCAGAATAACCATCCTAATTTCTTTAAGGTTTTTAAAAATGCCTACCATAAGTGTCAGAGATCGAAGAATTTCATATGAGTCTCAACCCAAAGCCTTGAACCCGGATAAGTTGGCCATTATTTTTATCCACGGTACGGGAGGTGACAGCAACGATTGGCGTTATCAGTTAGAGGGGCTTTGTAGCCAATTTCAGGTTGTAGCTATAGAGCTACCGGGTCACGGGGGTTCTGACGGTCCTGGAGAATCGGAGGTGGCGAAATACACCGATTGGGTTCAGGATTTTGTAGAGGAAATGCGACTCGTCAAAGTATTTCTGGTCGGTTGTTCACTAGGAAGCGCCATCGCGCTGAATGCGGCATTGAATCCCAGGCATTGGCTCAAGGCTATAGGTTTGGTAGGGGCAGGAGCACGCCTTAGAGTAATTCCAGAGTTGTTAGATGCTCTCATTAACAATCCTGAACCCGCATTGGATCAGCTCGGAGGTTATTGTCTGTCCGACAATCCTCCCGAAAGTTTATTATCTTTAATCAAACAAAAATATTCTGCTTCAAACCCAGTGCTAATTCACGGAGATTTGAGCGCGTGCGACAAATTCGACATTATGGAAAAAGTCAGTTCGATAAAATTGCCGACATCAATTATTGTCGGGGCTCAAGACAAGCTTACACCAGTAAAATATTCGGTGTATCTAAATAAGGCTCTAGAGAATTCCACGTTAACGGTAATTGAAAATGCTGGTCATCTGGTCATGCTGGAGCAGCCAGAAAATTTCAATTTGTCGATCGGGAGGTTTCTGGAGGACATAGGCTGTAGCTCATAAAATTGTCGTTTCGTGTCAGCGCAATTGAGCAAATTCAATTCTGTTTCTTCCGTTTTCCTTGGCTTTGTAAAGAGCTTCGTCAGCGGTCCCAATAATGTCGTCGAGGAGGTGATCAGATCCGGGCTCGACCACCACTGCGCCAAGACTTAAAGTCATGGAGAACGTGGCTTCGGTTGATACGACTTTGTTTTGTTCAAATACAGATATGAGCCTTTGTCCGGAGTTTTGTCCGCACGCTTGATCACAATTAGGCAAAATTATTAGAAATTCTTCGCCTCCATATCTACCAACCGAGTCATATTGTCTAATGCTGGATCTCAGCCGAGAAGCTGTCTCCCTAAGAGCCGCATCTCCTACCAGATGCCCATACATGTCATTAATTTTCTTAAAGTGATCTATGTCTGCCATTATTACGGTTAAGGGTTTGGATTCTCTTACAGATCTCGCAACTTCTCTACCAAGGATCGCGATTGTTGCGTGTCTATTCCATAAACCTGTCAGCGCGTCATGCGTCGCCTGAAATTCAGACGCCTTGAGAGCCTCACACAAGTCCTGCTGTAACTGAATTATTCTTGTTGCGGCCCTGATTCTAACTCGTAACTCCTGCGGGTCAAACGGCTTAGTTATGTAATCGTCGGAACCGGCTTCCAAACCTTCTATGATATCTTGCTTACTACTTTTGGCGGTAAGCAGTATTATATAAGTGTACGGTTTGGTTTCCATTTTTCTGATTTTTTTGCAAAGAGTTGGTCCATCCATACCGGGCATAACCCAGTCAAGCACGACCAATTTTGGAGCATCCGGTTTGTTCAATTCTTCCCAGGCTTGTGTCCCATCCTCGCAAGCAACAATATCGTGACCCCAGTTTTTTAGATTAGCTTCCAGAAATTTCCTGGTAACACGATCGTCCTCGGCAATCAGTATTCTCAAATGTTTTCCTCCAAGAGTTCTGTGAAAAGCTAAAATCATGCTCACTTTCTGAAATCATACTCGTCTTTTATAGTTTGTTGCGACATTTTTTTTAGCTCGTCGCGAATTCGCCGAATCTCGGTTTCGGAAATTCCCCTGACGCCCTTGATTTGATAATCGGAAGCTTCCAAAAGGCCCTTTACGGAACCGAAACAATTAAGTAAAAGTTTTTGCTTGGCAGGTCCAATTCCGGAAATCTGATCCAATGATGAGCGTATAAGCTTTTTTTTCCTGTAGTCCTTGTGAAATGATAAGACAAATCTATGCGCTTCGTCTCTAATCCTCATTAATAGAAGTAAAGAAGAGTCTCCTTTTTTGAAGGTGACAGGATTTTTTCGGTTCGGCACATAAATTTTGTCTGTTTCACCCTCTTTGGCCTGTTTGGCTATCGAAGCCACCTTTATTCGTTTTGAGCCCAGCATGGTCTGAAGAACTGAAACAGCAGCGTTTAGTTGAGATTTGCCCCCATCTATTAACATCAAGTCGGGAAGGGGATCTTCTTCAGGATGTTGTAGTCGTCGAGAAATTGTCTGATAAATCATTCCTGGGTCATCCTGGTCCTTAAAATCACGAATTCTAAATTTTCGATACCCCGTTTTGTTTGGTTTACCATCAAGAAACGAGACTTTTGCCCCTACCGCTTCATTTCCAGCAAAATTTGATATGTCATAACATTCTATCAAATGTGGGAAAATGCCCAAGTCGAGTTTCGTTGAAATACGTTCAAGCAACCTCTTTAGTGAATCTTTCTGTTTTTCCCTCAAGAGAGCATTCTCAGCGTTTTTTAGAGCTAGACCCATCAGGCGTCTTCCCTCGCCTCGAATAGGAATCCTGATCACGACCTTTGAGCCTCTCAGGTCCGAAAGCCATGCTTCCAAAAGGTCTCGTTGTTCAATTTCAGAAGAGACAAAAACTTCTTTCGGCACGGAAGCGCCTGAACCATAAAATTGTTTCAGCGCCGAGGTCAGTATTTCATTTTTTTCAAGGGTGGAGCTTTTGAGAACAAAAGATTCTTCAGAAATCAAATTGCCTTTTCTAAAGGATAGGAAAGCTACGGCAAAGGTGTCAGATTCTCCAGTTTCTAGCGCAACAACATCCTGATCCTTTTGGTGAAAGAACGAGACGTTTTGAATTTCAAGCGTCCTTCTGACTGAAGCAAGCCTATCCCTTAATCTGGCGGCCTCCTCAAACCTGAGATTGTTTGCTGCATCCTGCATTTGGCTCTGAAGATATCTTGTGAATTCAGAGCTTTTTCCTTCAAGTAAAAGTATGATGGAATTAACCATTCTTCTATACTCATCCGGATCAACATTGCCCGTGCAAGGACACATGCATCTTTTCATCTGGCAGTTTAAACAAGGTCGTGTGCATGTTTTTAACTGTCTGTCGGTACATTGTCTCAAAGGGAAAAGCTTTCTTATTAGATGTAGAGTGACGCGGGCGTCCCTCGCGGATGCATATGGCCCGAAGTATTTCTCCCCATCGGATTCAATTCGTTGTGTTCTTATAAGTGAAAGTC
>JBFXII010000250.1:0-5230 GCA_050176095.1 Desulfomonilaceae bacterium | reverse complement strand
AAGCCTCGACAGGCTCTTCACAGAAGATCTACGCCCTTGCCTCTAATACGTTGTGATACACAGAGTATAGATGGGGTTTTGGACGGAGGAGTGAGAATCACTGGCTTCATTGGAACAGAGGGAGGAACTATGTGAATTCTTTTCTGAGGGAAACCATTTTGAAGTAACTCGTTTAACATGAATCGGCTACCAACCAACAGGCAATCCAAGTTGTAATTTTGCCTCATTTCTTTCAGTTTTTTTTCTATGCTCGAATAACTGAACCGGTTGAAAAAACCGGACCCTCTTTCCAAAAACGCCAGATCCAAATAGCAACGCCAGCCAGCCTTGTAGTGACAAATTCTTGTATTGTGGAAGAAGTATTTATGCCTTCTGGGACAGCACAAATCGTGGTCATGGATCATTCTAACTATTCGGATTTTTTTCAGTAGGGGCGCACAAAAATCGGTTCGGGGGATCTTGTGGAGATATACAACCTCCGGCGAAATTAACTCCACTATTTTTTCGAATATTTTAGCCTCTGGGTGATCATGTTGATGATCTATTTCCTTACAGAGGAAAACATTTTTAAATATTGATTTGTAATTTTCAGAGTCTCTTGAGTCAGTCGAACCGTAAGCCAAATAACATTCATGGCCTAATTGTGTAAGTCCTCTAGCCGTTACGGCAATATTTTGCTCAACTCCGCCGAAATAACCACATTTTTCATTTACGAAAAGGATTTTCACGAATGGCCTCCTCGTAAATATTTATTAATCGATCAGTTATTATGTCCCAGCTATATTCTCTTACGGCCTTCTCCTTACCCAGTGAAGATATTTTACTTGCCAGATTATTTTCTTCTCGCAAAACCTTGATGATTGAAAGAAGCTCAGCGCTATTATTGGGTTGGAATAGCATACCATCTTGCCTATGAACGACAAAAGAGGGAATTCCACCTACGCGACTTGCAATAACTGGTAACCCTGATGCCCAAGCTTCTAGAATCACTATACCAAATGGTTCATGAACCGATGGAAGGACAAACAAGTTTGCCGAATGGTAGGCATTTGCCAATTCCGGGCTATTTGCTGCCAATCCTGGAATAATAGTGACCCTTTGTCCCAGGCCCCGGTCTAAAATGTATCGCTTGATTTCCTCATAGTAATGTTGGTTTGTTACGTGGCCGACAATAAGGAGGTGCGCATTACTCTCCAATTTTGAAATCTCATTGAACTGTTTGACGAGAAAGAACTGATTTTTCTGAGGATCTATACGTCCAACAGTAAGTATAACGTATGCATTGTCAGGGATGTTAATATCTTTCCTGAAGGATCTTCCGTCTCCAGTGGAAAAAAAACTCGGATCTACTCCATTGGGCAGGCGGATCACATTCTTGTTGGGATACTGACGTTGTGTTTGGACTCTTTCTTCTTCTCCCACGCAAATTATTGCGGAAGCATCATCGAAAACTCTCCTTGAACCGACCCACCACCCTAGAATTTTCCCCCATTCAAAAGCGCCCTTTGTGGGTTCAGTCCATGTAGCCGCTTCTTCGCCGGGAACATCAAACAACCCTCCATGTAAGGACACCACATAAGGGATTCGACGTTTTATTGACACATGCCGCGCTATGCCGCCGGTCCTCTTTGCGGTGTGGAGATGAATGATATCCAGATTCGGCTCTTTTTTTAATGCTTTTATAAGAGAAAAAGAAAAAAGATTGCCACCTTTTAGATCCAATTGAGCTTTAGCGTTGAACGATAAACCGAAGTATGGATAGAAATACGATGTTCGGACTACTTGTATGTGGTCTATGATCTCTTCATGCTTATCAGACAAGGCCTTGGGGCAAATTACCTTTGTGCTGTGCCCTTTTGCCAGAAGTCTTTTACAAGTTTCCAGGATCACTGTTTCAGTGCCCCCCCAATGACTTTTAACAAATCGTCGTGGTACTTGAACGACATTCATGAGTCAACAACCTTTCAGATGATCAATAGAAAGAAATCACGAAAGTTTGAGGTAGAGTTGGTCAACATCGTTAAGGATGAATCCAGCAATTGGTGTGCCGGTACTCTTGATGCGTTCAACAGATTTCTTCAATTTTGATGATGGACACATTCTACTTCTGACAACAAAGACTATAGCGTCACACCATTGAGCTAACAATTCCGCGTCGACAAGAGAGGCTACCGAAGGGCCATCTATCAGAATTATGCCGAACCTTTCGGACAGACCTTCAATGAGTTCTTTCATACGTGAGGATCCAAGAAGATCAGGAGTGACGGAAGCCTCGATGCGTGGAATACACTCGACACCTGGCAATTCAGTGGGCCATATTATCTCATCGGCAGAAAGCGCTTCAAATGACAACCATTCTCCCAGACCGGTAATAGGTTTATCTTTCTCGTGAATCATGTATCTTAAGTCTATTTCACTCGGAGGAGTTCTGATTTCGGCGTCGATCAAAAGAACTCTCTCATCCTGCCTTCCCAGACACGCTCCCAGATTAGCTGCCACAAAGGTTTTGCCTTCCCAGCGTTCAGCGCTGGTCAGCATGACAACTGCGCCCCTTTTAGGAACCTCCCTTCGAACATTCAGAACGATCATTCTAAACATTTCTATTAGCGGAAAGTTGGATGCGGTAGGAAATAGTTCACTTGAGTCATTAAATTTCGGTATGGTTCCTAAAATCGGTCTGGAGAATTTGGCTGATAGATCTGCTGCGGATTTTATTGTTGTGTCCATGAGTTCCGAGGCTAAAACGGCCACATAACCTATCATCGTGCCGAGTGCGAAAACAATACCGAAAATTATCTTCTTGTTAGATTTTATACTCTGCGTGGGTCTTTGCGCATTGGAAACAACAACATATCCAGACTCAAGAGAATCATATTCCTTGCGAAGCCTGGACATCTGTTGCTCAATGCTGAGTTTTCGGGATTCTTTTACGGAAAGATCTTTTGATAAAACGTTGTATTGCCGTTGCAGATGGGTGAGGGTTTCAAGCCTCGATCTCAGGCTTTGGATTTGACCAGTCACATGGGAAATTCTCTTTTTTAATGTGACCTCTTGAAGTTCCATTTCCAGAACTTTTGACTGAAGATTCTGCAGCAGTTCCTGTGTAGGGCTTTTGAAATTCTCCTCTTTGGGGATTACCTGTTCTTCTAGGGTTTTGAGCTGTCTTTTCCATTCCTTGATTTCTTCAGTGTCAACGGCCTGAACTTCTTTGGACTCATACTCGGCTTTGGCTTTCTCAAATTCTTGCTGAGAAATTAATCCTTTCTCAAACAATTCCTTGGCTCTGACGAAGGCCAGTTCATCTCTAACAAGCTCAACATTTCCCTTACGTTGTTCTTTGTCGTCATGAATAGCGCGCCTTAACCTTTCGATTCTTATATTTAAATCAGCCAAACCTGTAGTGGCTGTCGCTTCAGTCTTTTCTTTCGCAACTTTTTCCCTGAGTGTTTCGACCCTGTCCTTCAGATTCTGTTTTTGTGTTTCAAGTGTTTCAATTTCGTTTTGGGAGTTGGCCAAAAGAGTTTCCCTGGATGAAATTTGTTCGACATGGATCTGAATATCCTTAGTTAAGTCAATTATTTTGTTATCCGAAATGAAATCCTGAAATTTTTCCTCTGACTGCTTAAATTCTTCATAGGCAATCGAAAAATTGGCTTCAACGTCCTTCAGCTCTCTTTCTGTATCCCCGCGTCTTAGATCTAGCTGGCTAGCAACATAAACATCCCTAAGAGTATTGGCGATCTCCGCCGCCATTTTTGCCGAGTGCCAGCGAACGGATATGTAAACGAGGGAAGTTTTTTTCTCTATTCTAACTTCAACAGCCTTACGAAGATTTTTGACTGAGGTATCCAACTTCAATCTTTCAATGACGGTTTCAAGGTTGGAATTTATCTTGACCATTTGAACCTGAGTACTCAGGGGGGGGGTGCGGTTCGTGGGGTCGTTGGTCCTCTCGGGGATCATGTATAGAAGAATAGTCTCTGCTTCGAAAGTCTGAGAGCCCAGGAATTTAGCAGCGACAGCGCCAAGTAATGCCGAAACGATCAATATTGCAACGAGGAGTTTCCATCGCCGCACAAATCCAATAAGAATAGTGATCGGATCAAATGGCAGTTTTAATGAAGAAGTTTGATCGTCAGTGGTTGTCACAACTGTCACACTAGTCCGAAAACATTTAGAAAATTAGGACGATTTTATGGTTTTCTCCGTCGGATTAGCGCCCTTGTAATCTTATTCTTTAAATATGCCCGTTCAGAAGCACTGAAGCCAATAATCCAGAAGCACGCCCCAAAAATAATCACTCCTAAAAGCTCCAAAATAGCGACCTCGACAAGATTGGTCAAGGCATGAAATCTTAGAACTGCAGCGAAAAATGCCGACATCACCAAAGCCGGAATCAAACTAGGGACAAGGGTGGCTACGTAAAAACTCCAAATTGATTGCTTGTGGACTTTACTTACCATCATCTGAATCAGGAACACATAAATGGGAAAAGTCGACAAAAACGTAGCAAATGCAACGCCTGTTATGCCGTGAGATTTAATGAATAAAAACGAAAGGATTATATTGAGTATCTGCCCAGCAAATATGCTTAGCGCTACAAATTTCTGGTAACCGCCCATACCTAGAAGATTCACCGAGTTGCCATGAATGATTCCCAACATTGCTGCGCCTACTAGCCACTGGCATACAGGCGTTGCAGCCTTAAAATCAGAACCGGTCCATGCCACTATTAAGGGCTCGGATAAAATTCCAAGACCGAGTAACAACGGCATCGAAAAAGCTGTGGTAATTTTTGACCCCATGTAAAGAGTTGCACGTACGTTTGACTGATCACCAGCGCCGTGAAGTTCAGCAAAAACTGGGGACAAGGCCCTAGTCAAATGAGAACAAAAAGTAGTAGCTTTTTCGGACAAACGCATCCCAATTGAATAAATTCCCACCATCTCCAGTGGAAGAAATAGCTTAATAATCAGAGCGTCAGCTCTACTGGCTATCATTCCTGCCATCTGTATGAGGGAAAAATAAAGAGAAAATGATGTTAGTTCCCTAACAAATGATCTTTCAAAATGTCGAGGATTTATGCTTATATCAGGAGCGATTTTTTTTACATGAATCATCATGGCAAACATCGGAATTAGTCCTGTGATCATGTTTACGATTGCTAGAACTATGATGTCTGGAGACAGAGTGAGGAAGATAATAGTTGCAACGAGATAAACAATGTTGG
>JBFXII010000249.1:0-5242 GCA_050176095.1 Desulfomonilaceae bacterium | reverse complement strand
AATTTCAGTGGCCGGTGTTCCGAGGGTGAAGGCGCAGTGATTATTCGCCGTAGGCCCTCCCATGATGTAATGAGCAGCCGCAGTGCCTTTTCTCAATACAAACAGCATCATAGGCACATTGGTTTGCTCAATGGAATATATTAGGCTTTGACCGAGACCCAATAGTTCGGCTTTCTCAGCTATGTCACCGACATCAATACCAGAAGTGTCCTGGAACCAAATGATTGGCACACGGTCCCTACCGCAAAGAGTCACGAATTCGTTCATCTTGATAAGGCCCTGTCTGTAGAGTTTTCCTCCAATACCCGGATAATCGGCATATTCCGGATAGCCCATTCCCAGGAATCCTTGCTTATTACCAATCACTCCCATCAAGAAACCATCAATCTTGACGAGTCCCGTGTAGACTTCCGGCCCATAGGTGGGTCTGAATTCCATGTGTTCGCTATTGTCAGTAAGCCTGGCAAGAACCTCTACGAAATTATAAACCGCCTTTTGGTTCATGGGAACAAGTCGGTCCAGGTCTTCTTTTGGGAACAATGGTTCAGCTGGATCTGCGACTCTGAAGAACTTGGGGTTGTAAGCCGGAAGATAAGTCATATATTGTTTCAAGGCATCCAGCACTTCTTCTTCTTTTTCGAAGACTGCCTTGAAAAATCCGGTAGAATCATAATGGACCTTGACGCTTCCCGGCGGCACTTCCTTAAAATGCCTGGTAGCGTCGATAAGGGCTTCAGCGCCTTCCAGGTCGAAAAATCCCTTTGGGCTCATTCCGCTAACGATTCCTCCACCGCCAACGGCTATATTGCAGTCTTTGTGGGCCAAAAGAATTGTCGGGCTAATTCCGTGATAGCCACCACCGGCGGGGTTGGTACCGTAAATCCCAGCGATTACCGGAATTCCGAGCTTCGCCAATTCCGCATGTCTAAAAAACGTTGTACCACCGCCCCTACGGTCCGGATAGACTTCTTCCTGCTCGGTAAGTTTAACTCCAGAACAGTTTACAAGCCATACCAGCGGTATATTTAGCCTTTTAGCTAAGTCAGTAACCCTGAGAATATTCTCTGATTGCCCGGCGACCCATGCGCCGGCCATGACTTTATTGTCAAATCCAATTATTACAGCCCATTTCCCTGAGATCTTTCCAAGACCGTTGACGACTCCGGTTGTTCCCTCGTCATTGCTCTTGGGGTTGTATATGGAGTGTAGTGGCCTCCAGGTTCCTGGATCCAATAGATATTCCAGTCTCTGCCAAACGGTCATCTGACCGCGCTGATTGATCTTGGAAGCTGGCAACCCGGCTGAACGGACTTTTTCCATTTCCTCCTGAAGCTGTTTCTCAACTTCTCGAACTAGCTGTAAATTTCCCTCGGTTTGCTTGATAGTAGCTTCGGTCAGCGCCTTGCCGATTCCCGTCATCTTTTCGAAGTACGGTTTCATCCATTCTCCTCCATTGCCGGCGTATTTAATGATGAATTTCGATCATCCTAAAACATATCAATTATTATTAATGTTTTCAATGAATAGTCGAATGAAAAAAGACCAGTCAGCCCAATCTTTTTTCACCCGACAGAACTTTAGGCTTCAATCGAAGTATATTTTTTGAATGATAATGTGATATTGATACAGGCCAATTTGTTGTAAAGCCAATGCCTGGTGGGACACTATACAAGAATATCACAATTATTGTCTATCGATTAGGCCTTTGATTTTCCTCTCAACTGTAAGACATAAATCAAAACCTTTGCCTATCGTCTTCGTCCGGTTTTTGTTGAGCATCGTTTAATTCGTCTGGTGAAAAATCGACTTTTAGTGGGGGAATACTTCTTAAGGCAGGGAAAATTCCTTTGAAACGCGGCGAGAGTTGTTCCATTTTATCAGGAGAATAATTTGACCAATAAGGGGTGGAATCCTCTTCCTCAATCAGAACCGTTAGCAGCAAGGCTGGATAACGGTAACGCGGGTTATTACCGAGGAAGGTGAGCATTTCTTTGGCGCGTAGATACTCTTCCCTTCTACGGTTTATTTCTCCTAAAAGGTACATGACCATAGCCGGCTCGCCCTTGGTAAGGTTTCTCCTGAGGGCGTCATCGAGAAATTTATCGGCGTTTGTGAGCAAGCTCGTCTCTTGTTCGATTGAACCAATCTCGCGAGCGACCCAAGAACTTTTGAGGCTCACTATTCCAAGATCTCGCGGGTTTAGTCCTCGCGTTTCCAGAATGGATATCATTCCGCAGCGACCTAGACCGCACAGGTCTTCTTTCGTCGCCGATTTAAATATATCACTGTATTTTTTTGATTTAACTAGGGACTTGATATTCTCGGAAACTCTCGAGTCAAAATCCTGGGTGCGGTATGAGAAAAAACAGTTGGGACACGTGGCCACATCTGAGGCCCTATTACAGTCTCTCGGCACCAACCTGTAATCCAATCCATATCCAAAATTCGGAACATTCCGGGTATCATTGTTTGTCAAAACATGAGAAAAGTGGTTGTTACAGACCGGACATGCTAGAACTTTTGACAAGTTGTTCACGCAATCCTCCTTAAATAAACCATGGACACTAAAACCAAACATAGAAGACTGTATGAGATAAATATATCACAAAAGCTGTCATTTGACCATTTTTTTCTTCATTAAAAACTTTGCATAGTTAATACATCAATAGAGAATCATTATATTAAGAGGATAAAGTTGCTTATTAAGGTTACAGGACAAACTATAGACTACTCCAAACAGATGAATCCTGAACAGTATGAGGCTGCCAGCGCTCCTGACGGTCCAGTGCTCGTAATTGCCGGGGCCGGTTCAGGAAAGACACGTACCATCGTATTCCGGGTAGCATGGCTGATTGATAGAGGAATAGACCCTCATTCCATTCTTCTTTTGACTTTTACGCGTAAAGCGGCAATGGAAATGCTCAACCGAGCGTCAACGCTACTGGACGGTAGAGCCTCAATGGTTTATGGAGGAACTTTCCATTCGGTTGGCTATTCGCTCCTCAGGAAATATTCTTCGCACATAGGCATTGATCGAACATTTTCGATCATGGACCAGAGGGACATACTGGATGCAGTCGACCAAGCCAGGAAGAATCTCAAACCTCCAGTGACTGATCTCAAATCTTTTCCAAAAGCCAGGACGATTTATGAAATATTGAGTCGCTCAGTCGGATCATCAGTAGAAATCGAGCATGTGATCCAGAACCGATATCCCCATTTTGAAGAATTCACTGATGAACTAAGAAGGATAAGCCAGGATTATCAAGACATCAAGAGGCAAAACAGGTTACTGGATTATGATGACCTTCTGACAGAATCCGTGAGACTTCTTGAGGAAAATGAGGAACTAAGAAATCACATATCGTGTGGCTGGAGGTATTTGCTTGTAGATGAGTATCAGGACACGAACAGGCTTCAAGCAAAAATGGTCAGAATGCTGGCAAGCGATCATGATAATGTAATGGCAGTTGGAGATGATTCCCAGAGTATTTATTCATTTAGGGGGGCAAATTTCCAGAACATTATGGAGTTTCCCAATATTTTTCCTGGCGCTCGAATTATCAAGCTTGAAGAAAACTATAGGAGCACTCAGCCTATACTCAATGTTACCAATCAGATAATCGACTATGCGTCCCTGGGATATCGCAAGAGACTTTTTACGAGAATGACATCAGGTCCATTGCCTTTTCTTGTCAGACCTGTCTCCGAGCAAGAGCAAAGCCGAATTGTCACCAGGCTCATTCTCGATTCAGTTAAACATGGTGGAAGCTTAAATGATATCGCAGTGTTATTCAGAGCGGGCTTTCATTCTTTTGAACTTGAAGCCGAGCTGGCTAGGGGCGCCATTCCATTTGTGAAATACGGTGGATTCAAGTTTGTTGAGAGTCAACATATCAAAGATGTTCTTGCTTATCTAAAAGTGTCTAACAATCCGGTTGATCTGATTAGTTGGATGAGAGTTTTGAAAATGATTCCCGGGGTTGGAGAAAAGACAGCCGTCAAATTTTCAAACGCCATCGCCAATGATTATTCCATGGGTAACCTGGCGTTGGTTGCCCATCAGGCAAAAAAAAATGAAGGGTTGCTGCTCCAGGTTTTTGAGGTATTCAACCAGCTCCGGAATTCAGAATTGTCGTTGATCGAAAAGTTGGAACTTTTAACCAAGCACTATTCGTCTTACCTACAGGCCAATTTCGACAATTATCCCAAACGTCTAAAAGATCTTGAACAGTTAACCGCGATGGCGTCGAGTTATGCCTCAGTCAGTGAATTTTTGGCCGATGTGGCTCTGGAACCGCCTGAAACAGAGCAACACGATTACTATGATTCATTGGAAAGGGTTACTCTCTCTACAATTCATTCAGCCAAAGGACTTGAATGGCAGACCGTCATCATAATATGGGCAACTGAGGGACGTATCCCCTCCCCCATGGCGTTTAATTCACCTGAGGACCTGGAGGAAGAGCGAAGACTGATATACGTAGCGACTACTAGAGCAAAGAGAAATCTAGTGGTTATAGCCCCGCAAACCGTTTACGACAGACGATTAGGAACAGTTCCCGTAGGCCTTTCCAGATTTTTCGAACAGGTTAGTCCAGATAGCTTTCAGATCTTTCAGACTTGATACCCAAAGAGTTGCGGCTCGTTCGCTTGATTTTGATCTTTCGGAACTGAGGAGCAGTCCAATGAAAATCACGGTTATCAGCGGAAGTCCTAAACCAGGAGGATTTATAAACGACTCCCTTGAATTAGTAGCATCACATCTGGAACGTAAAGGAGCAGATGTGACCAAAATCAGGTTATCTGAAAAACACATCGATGATTGTATAGGATGTTTCACGTGTCTAAGGACAGGCGAATGCGTAATCTATGATGATGTCGGGTACATCATAGATATCATGAAGGATTCCGATGGGTTCGTTATAGGTTCCCCTGTGCGGAACGCTCTTATAACGGCTTGTTTAAAAAGATTCATCGAGAGAATCACTTACATACTTGGATTCACTCTGGCGCTTGAGGATAAATATAGTCTTGGCATAGCATCTGTTGGTCTTTTCGGTGGTAGGTCGGTTAGCCGAAGGTTCTGTTGCCTACAAGATGTCTTTCATACTCATCTTTCCAGCTTTGTGTTCTGTTCCGTGGGAATTCCGAGTTCCAGGGGTATTACTGACAAGAAAGACAAGCTTATAAGCGCAGCGGACAAGCTGATCCGAGACATATCAGAGAAGACACCAAGACC
>JBFXII010000248.1:0-5251 GCA_050176095.1 Desulfomonilaceae bacterium | reverse complement strand
AAAAGAGGAAAAAACTGAAAACACACATACTATAGAACGAAGCTACGGAAGTTTCACGCGATCAATCGCGCTTCCGGGCGAGATTGTCCAGGATAAGGCGGAAGCGACTCTCAAAAACGGTGTTTTAGAATTGAGGCTCCCCAAGACCCAGCTTGAGAAGAAAGCGATTAGAAAAATCGAGGTGAGAAAATCCTGAAATCCAACCTAAGCTCTTGGTACTCTTGGTAAGTTTTTTAGGGAGGTTGTGTTTTACATCCTCCCTTGTTATTTGGGTTATTTCATGGACAACTTTTCTTTAAGCAAATCGCCTAAAGTTCCGAATGATTGCTTAGATTTGCTCCCGCTGAAAAACTCATCAATCTGCTGTCGTTCTTGTTGTAGTCCCATCGCTTTCAAACTAAGTGAAATCTTTTTGTTGGCCTCGTCAGCGGCCAGCACTTGGACTTCGAGATTGGTTCCCGGAGGAAATCTCCTTTTTAGATCCTGATTTCTCGCTCCGTCAATTTCGGACAAATGCAACAGGCCGATTTTACCTCCCGGCAGTTTTACGAATACTCCGTAGTCTTGTGTTGTCTCTACTATTCCGTCCAGTATTTGCCCTGCTCTGAGTTCCACTGGAGCCTCGTTGTCAGCATCATTGGCTGCCTTTTCCAATTCTAGACCAATCCGTTTTGCCGAGCTGTCTATCGAGAGTATCTTGGCCTCGAGATCACTCCCAACGGACACTATCTCTCGAGGGTGATTGATTCTTTTCCCTTGTCCAAGATTTGAAATGTGTATCAATCCCTCTATACCTGGTTCGAGTTCAAGAAAAGCCCCAAAATTGGCCAGACGACTTATGCGGCCAACCACCTTGCTACCTACCAAGTATCTTGATTCCACTGAAAGCCATGGATCGTCCGTGGCCTGTTTCAAGCTGAGGGTAATTCGATTCTTGTCCCAATCGAGGTTGATAATTCTCAGGCGTACGTGTTGTCCCAATGACAACACATCACTAATGTTTTCGGTTCTTCCCCAAGATATTTCCGAGATCGGGATCAGACCTTCAATACCTCCGATCTCAGCAAAAGCCCCGAACGATTCAATCTTTTTGACTATACCGTCCACTATGTCATTACTGCTCAGACTCTTTTTGAGCTCTTCAATTCTTTCGAGTCGCTCTTCATCAAGAACTCGTCTTCTCGATAGAACCATATTCTTGCCTCTTTCGGCATATTCAGTGATCTTGAAAGAGAATTTCTTTCCTATGTAGTCATGGATCTCTCTTGAGGCAAGCGAATCAATTTGAGAGTATGGGCAAAAGGCATTTTTACCGAGAACTTTTACCGAAAAGCCGCCTTTCCTTTCTTCAATAACAAGCCCTTCTACTGGAATCCCGCGTTCATAAGCTTCCCTCAAAGCTTCTGAAGAAGCGGCCATGGTCATTTTGCGGCTTAGTACGATTTCTCCGTCGGTCTTTTTTATGAAATAGGCCGCAATCGAATCGCCTTTTTTTACGGTCAACTCACCTTTTTCATCGATAAACTCTTCTTTTGATATTATGCCCTCAGTCTTACCGCCAATGTCCACGAATATCCACTCGTCACCGATTGAGACAATGTCCGCTACAACCTTGTTCTGATCATCCTCTCGAGACGATTTCCTGGTCTGAGAGGCCTCGAAAAGGGTGGCAAAATCCTCAACTTCATCGATTTCCGGACTTTCGGCGTTATATTTTCCTGTTTCGTTCTCTTTCATGTTAAATGCCTTCCGAATGAGCTTAAAAAATTGCAATAAATAAATATATTTTTTTTCGGTCAGTTGCAAGTCCTGTAACGGTCTGTTATTGTGCCTTATACTCATGTAATTAGCCACTGAGTGATTGTCAGTTACATTTTCTGTGTCGCGGACATTTCTTGAACTTTACTTGACAATGGGCCATCAAATTAACGAGTGTGACATTCCGGACACATTGTATAATTATGTCTTTTTGGCGAGGCGCTCTCTAAATGCCATATATTAGAAGAAATGAAATTAGTTGGAATGATCGATATCGAAGGTGTCTTTATTTCTTTCTTAGGGATGAACTTGACAGACAGTTCATTTCCGAAGGATTAATTGAATCATATAAGATTTTCAAAGAAAATAACGAAGACTACCCATTTGTGGAAATGAGGGAGCTCAAGCCTCGAGCCCGAAATGTTGGTATTGAATACGTCAATCATAAGCATTTCATTGTAATATTTTCGGAAGGCTCAATACCTTCAGATTCCAAAATACATATCCGGTTTTTTGATTCTAACAAGGTTACGAAAGAGAATTTGCACCATTTAGGTGTGCTTGACCTGAAAGACGTATTTCGTCAACGTATGCGGTTCTTTGACGATGTCGAGTTTCCCAAGCTTATAACAGGACTTTTAAAATCCGATTTCTCAGTTTTGATTCAGTTGGACCCTTCACTTAAGAGCAGTTACAGATATGGTGTTTCACACTTCCATGTGCGTATTGACTGGCCAGTAGCTTATGCTGCAGAGGATCTTGGAAAGCATCTTCGTTACATATCGAAGGAATTATACGAAAAGGGTGATAAGCTAGCTGAAAACCTTCAGCAAAAACTCTATGAATATTACGGTTTCCATCATACAGTGGGAGGGCGAAGAACAGCTGCGCTTGTGGCTGCGCGATACATGTCCAAATTCGATTTTATTTCTACCGTATATATATGTTCGTCTGAAGCCAGATCCTTGATAAGACTTTCCGAACAGGGAATATCAAAATATGCGCTAATTAGGATTTACAACGATGAGATCAAGGAATTAGCTGTTTGCAACAAAATGACGGAAGATGAGTTTGTAGCGGCATATATGATAGATAGGACGAGTGAATATGGGGTTGGGATATTCTTGGTCTCCTATGAATATAACGAGCATTCCAACCCTCCGGCTGACGGTAAGTTAAGAGAACTGAATCCTGACTACCAGTGGTTAAACGTAGATCTGCAGTTACTTGCCCCTCCGCCGTGCAGGGGGGACGTCAGGCCCATTTCGATGAGTAAGGTCTACGCATAGCATAACAGAATCTATCTGGCTTGGTTCAAAAAAAGGTCTTTTAATCAATTTCACTACCAGTGGTAGTCATCGTAATCTTTCCGTGCTTGACTCCCCTGGTAGAGATCAGAAGTTCGCCAATCTTCTTGACCTGGTCGGCCTCCCCTCGAACAATCAGCACCTCAAGACAATTATGATGATCCAAATGAACATGAACTGCGGAAACAATAAGATCATGGGTTCGATGCTGAATTTCAGTAAGCTTTTGCGCCAAGTCACTTTGTTCGTGGTTGTAGACGACCGTAACCGTACCCACCACTTCGTGACCTGAACCACTCCATTGATCTTCGACTAGTCTGTCTCTGATCAAATCCCGAATTGCTTCTGAACGGTTGGTATATCCCTTAACTGAAATGAGATTGTCAAATTTATCAAGCAAGTCCTCGGGAATTGACACACCAAATCTTACTAGTTCAGGCATTTGAGATTCCTCTGCAGCATAACCATAATATGATTTCTCGTTTTAGAATTTGCTGACAGTATACACCTCGAAACCTTTGGCAGGTCAATAATAATCGCATCTTTTATCGAATTAGCTAAGGCTCAGGTAAAGTTGGGGTCATTCTGATTCTTTTCGATGTTGTCGATGATACATTTTGCCCAACGGTTGTTGACCGTGTATACCATTTCGAGGCCTTGTCTTTCTGAAGTTATGATGCCACGGCTTTTGAGATGAATGAGGTGTTGGGATACGGTAGCTTGATGCAATCCCAGACATTCCTGCATGTTCTTTACATTGCACCCTCCCACCTTCAACAGACCATAAACAATCTTCAGACGAATTGGATGACCAAGGGCCTTGAAAATTTCGGCCTCTCTGGAGAATTCCTTCTTCTTGATCTCCAAGAACATTTGATCCTTGTCCTCAAGATCCTCAAATTCGTTATCAAATTTAGCCGAGGCCAGAGCCTCTGACTCACGACCATCTACAAAAGAATCTGCTTCCTGAGATCCAGGAATACCATTCTTGTTATCTCTGTTTTCGGATGACTTCTTTAATAAAAGTTCCATCTTGCACATATCCCTTGGCTTAAGCCCTAAAGCGGCTTTTTCTTATTGTTTTTTCTCGGATTTCCCAACCCGTGGGGAGCAGGAGGGAGACATTCAGGTCGATACTCCCATTTTGGGAAGCACCCATTTGTTCAGAGCAACCCATCCTACCACTATGGCAACCAACAAAACTGTTTCTAACAAGCGCCACTCCTAATCTGTTTATGCAAAATCCTATGTTGATTCAAACACCCGGTTCATCAGTTTCATCAAACTAACATTAGTTTTGTCTGGAAATGACATCATTTCCTCAAGCCATTTCAGTTCAGCCTCATCTGATATCTCGCCACGTCCTTGATTATTTTGCGACCCTACGAGTGAGACCAGAGTATGATGAACTGAAGGCGCCATCCAGTTAACTAGCCCTGTATGCCCTGCGACAATTCGCCCGTCTTTATCTATTATAAAACTACTTGGGAATCCTTTGATTTCAAAGATCGCTTCATTAGCCTCGTTGATTACATAATATCCCATCAATCGACCTCGAACGACATTTTCAACGTAACTCTTCCTGCCGTTCAATCCCGTGGCAAAATCTATACCTTCTCCGGTCTTTGTGGCCTGATTCTTGACCCAGATTGGATCATCCCACAGGTCCACACTCACTATCTTCAAATCGGATGGCTTGAATATCTTTACCATCTTTTTCAAATGCTCTTTCTCTCGGACGCAATAGGGGCAGTTTTTTCTCCAGAAATTGATAATTACAACTTTCCCTCTGTAATCTGAGAGGCTGAAGATACTTCCATTTACACCCTCAAGCCTAATTACTCCGGGGGAACCAGGGACCTTAAATATCTCAAACTGTTCCCCTCCGTTGTTCGCTGCATTGGCTAGGGACACAAATATAATAATTAGCGCCAGAGCTACGTATAAGCCCAAACATTTTAGAGGAAATTTCTTTGATCCAGACATTTTCTTTTCCCTGTTCCGCATTAATCACCAATATCTGAATATCTGAATATATCAGTTTTGTCAAGCGCCGGTTTACTGTCAAAATATTTATGTAGAGCATTTTAAATGTTTCTTAACAAGTTGACGGTTGGGGAATTTGTAGACCTGTTCGTTGGAGTCTTGATCAAGGGCTGTTCCCTTCTGATCTTTGTTCTATTGTT
>JBFXII010000247.1:0-5253 GCA_050176095.1 Desulfomonilaceae bacterium | reverse complement strand
ATTCACAGTAAAATCCAGGGATTCTTGCACCGTATCGTTGGTCTCACCGGGACCGCCTATCATGAAAAACCACCATGCGGCAAAACTGGTTCTGTTTATCGCCTCAGCAGCCTTTATGATGTCGTCCTTCAAAAAGGATTTCCAGTAATTTTTCAGCATGACATCCGAAACTGATTCTGGAGTTATCATGAACGACCTGAAACCAGCCCTCCACATCAAATTGAGATATTCATCGTCAATGCCTTTCGGATGAACCCCCATGGCTGTGAATTCAGCCTTCCATGGCCTGCTTATTATCTCCTCAAGGATGGCCTTGGAATGAACAATCGGATCATTGAAGACCGAGTCGACAAATTCAAAGCTTTTCGGTTTATATTTGTAGTATGTCTCCTCTAGCTCATCCACTACTTCGACGGGTGGTCTTAGTCTAAGTTTGTTGCCTTCCAAGGATTGATTGTAAGTACAATAAATACAGCTTTGCCTGCATCCTCTTTTCGTCTGTACATTGTAGGCGCTACCTATCTGTTGATAGGGAAAAGTATCAATCCACCGGCCTATGTCCGGGCTTGGAGTCCTGAAATCTACATGTTTGGGATTTGTGATGTGAAATTTGCTGTTTTCAAAGTACCCCACCCCCGGTGTAGCGCTTGGTTTAACACCCTTGCCTATGCAGTCAAGCAACAAACAAAAGCTCTCTTCACCATCAGAAACCACAATATAGTCAGCGCCCACAGATCTCAAAACACTTTCAGGCATTAGACTCGCCCCGGAGCCTCCCAAAACTACGGGCACACGAGCCAGCTTCCTGATGTTTTTCATGAGTTCTATCACTTCGGGCAGGTATGAGACCGAATGAAACATATTGGTGTTGTCTATGTTTCTGATAGATATCCCGATCACTTCGGGTCTAAAAGAGTTGATGATATTTTTTAAATCCGAGTGAACGTTCTTCCCTGCAAAACAAAGGTCAAGAACCTTTACATCATGGCCTGCCTCTTCCGCAGCAGTTGCCACATAGCACAAACCTATAGGTGGCGCGGCTAGCATGTCATCTTTGCGATTGCTGTTTATTAATAAGACTCGCAATTTAATTAAATTTTGAACCATCTCATTCTGACATCTTGAGCAAACATTATTAAACCGCCAGCCTCATCCATGGCTCTGGCGTTCCACGAAACACCTTTTTCATCCTCACTGTTGCGCCTGGCTTCTATGGTTATACGTTCTGCTGGTTTACAATTACGAATTAGAGTCAATTCACCAATACCAAACGGAATTAATGGCTGGTTTTTAGAAGGATCACGTAGCGCTCCATAGAAGTTCATTACATGCATAATAGCTTCAAACAAATATGGCGAATAAGCATACTCAGCTGAGCGATACCCATAGAAATCGTTTACATCCGGATAAACCATTTGTCCTCGAATAGACCCCTGAGCTGAACCCTCTATCAAATCAATTACACGATAACGCCCCTGAAGATCTGACCTCTGGTCATACCAAGCCTGGACCTCGTCATGGTTTAACGGTATGGTATCCAATTCTTTAGGATCAACAGGAAAATCATCCATCTTAAGATCTGGTACAACGCCTGAATCTAATATGATCATTGCCCTGTAATTTGGAAAGGCCTTATCAGATGACCGTGCAGAACTAGCTGATCCGTTTTCAGTCATTGTGGCTTCAACCATAATTCGGTTATCCGGTGACTCAAGACGTTTACAATAGATCTCGGCAACTTTTCTGTCATTAGCTCCTACTTCAATGATGTCAAGAAACTTGGCGTCTCTTACTCCCCTAACCATCATCCCGGGATAGAGGATCTGAGCCGACTCCATGAAAGTCTCCAGAGCCATAATTGCCGAAACCAAAGGCTTATCTAAAAATTTAAATGGTTTATGATCGCTGATCCAAAGATCTTTACGTTGCTCAAAAACTCTTTGGGCCTCAAGTAATCCACTGGCCATGTCAATTTTCTTCACCCTGTCAATCAACGGAAAGTTCTCTCGTTTGAATAAAACTGACCCTGCCATGAACATTTCATCACCTTCTTCGGGAATACTTGTGTCCAGAGGAGCAGTGCTTAATACGGGCAAAGTCTTCATGAATAAAACCGTAGAATCTTGGCTAGAACCTAAAACCAACTCTCGCGTGAACATCCCTGACAGCTCTTCCAATGTGATATAGCTTGCGTTCATTCGCTTCATCAGAGATCGGACTTCCTCATTTTCGGCCATGCCGACCCCTTCTACCGGAGGCAGTTCGAGTGACTTGAATTTGATTGAAGGATGTTTCTGATTCCAGTAATCCCCCAAAGCCGACATCATTCTATTCCCCGAGGAATAATTGACCTGGCCAGGATTTCCTTGTACCGCCGCCGCGGACGACAAGCTGAAAAAGAATTTGAGTTTTGCCGAATCCACTCCTCCAAAAAGGTTGAGCACCCCCAGATACTTTACGTCTACAACACCTTTGAAATCCTCATTCGCCATGAGCTTTATGAATGAATCTTTAAGATAACCCGCTCCGTGGATAATCCCCCTGATTGGTCCGTGATCCTTGGCAATCTGTTCAAGAGTCGCTTTTGTCTGGACGGAATCCGTAACATCACAACTGTAATAGTGAGCATCAATTCCAGTTGATTGCAGACTGTTCAGAATCTTGCGTGTGTCCAAAGCCTTTGGAAAGCTTTCATCATCAATATCCGTTCTGCCAACAAAAATGATCTTCAGCCCAAAAACACCCAGACCCTGAGCCAGGCAAGAAGTAATACCCGAACATCCTCCCGAAATAACTACCACTTCTTGTTTGCCCAAAATCAACCTTTCATCGGCCACAAATGTAACCGGCTCAACAAATCCACACTCTGTCAATATTCCAGATTCATCGCTTATGAGGCGTAATGGCTTGTAGCTTCGATCTAAGGCCGCTCGAATTGCCGTTGTCAACTCATATCCTTGTTCAAGCGATAGTGACCTGAATTGGACGGATGAAAATTCCAGCGCTCCGGTCAAAAAAACGCCCAAAACGCCCTCTTCCAATATCTCAGCAATTCCCCCAGCGTTTCTAACAGTAAAGGCAAGTTTCTTAGACGAAGATTCAAGAAATTTTTTTAATACAATAAAATACCCTGTCAATACTTGACTCAACTGATCCAAGTCATTGAAAACTGATCTAAAATTATTGTCTAACACCAACACCAATCCCGAGACGGACTCTATTTTGCTCAATTTCTCGGCCATCACGTTGGCGCCATCGAAAGTTCTAAGATCCGAACCTGAGTAGGAATCTGGACCCGAGTTTTCCAGAAATTTCCAGTTCAGAATGTTCACCCCATAATCACGCCTGAAAACATCCCCAACCTTCTTGCTGAAATCCGACACAGTGGCAGATATAATCACCACTGAGTCTAAAGGACTTAACTCGACCGGCTGAACCTTGTCGTTGGACAGAGGAGAGCGTCTGAAGATGAGTCTCTTAAGTGTGTCATCGGCAGGGTTTCCCTCCCCCTCGCTCACGATTTGAAAATCTTGAACACCTTGTTGAGTTGAATTGACCAATTTCTTACTGAGATTTCTGTCCAGCACTAAAGAAATTCGATCGGCAAGGTCTTTGATAGTTCTGACGTCCATGAATTCTTCAAGCTCGACTTTAATACGGAACTGCCCTTCAACCGCGTCCATTATTACTGGTAGACGGCTGGAACGTATCGAGAGGTCTTCCCTCAAATCCATTTCCGGTTCTATTTCTTCGCGCTCATAACCGGTTACTTCCATTATTATTTGTATTACCTTTTCAGTAACGTCGAGTTCAGCCTTCTCGGTTTTATCCGAAGCAGCGACAGCATTATCAGTCCCAGTAATTTGTTTTTGGGGAATCCCTTCAATAGTAGGTAAGTTAGGTAACGGGGCCCCGGGAATAAAAGCCGAAGTTTGAGATAAGTTGAACATTCTTGACAGAATCATGTCCAAATCAGCCTCGGAACACGATGGATCAACTTCTCTTCGTATAGACTCGATCAAAGATGGCTTGATGAATCTGCCAAAGCTTTGATATACGAATGAGCCGATTTCTCGATGCACAATCCGCTCGATAGGATCAGAGCTGACCGTTTGACTGGACTTGGCCGATGAGTTTTGCAACAACTCCTGTGTCTTTGGAGCCTGGTAGGCAACTCCAGGGCTTGCAAACTCCGTGGGGACGTCCGTAATCCCCAGGTTGAGGTTTCCCTTTGCGTAAAGTTGACCGATAGCATTCCTGAAAATTACCGTTTCGGCGGATGGCAGACATGTTTGAACACACTCGACGTCATTTATGGTGTCAAGAATCAGGTTGCTCAATATCTCTCTGGGGCCAACTTCCACAAACAGTCGGATGCCGTAATCATTCCAAAGCGTTTTAACATTTGGCATCCAGTTAACGCATGATTCGAGATGAGCCATGACGGTTCTTCTGATTTCGTCAGGATTGTCCGTAAAGGGCTCCATGGTCGTATTGGAAATGACTGGAATTTGGGGAGAGTGGAATTCTATTCCATCCACGAATTCTTCTAATTCATCATGAATACATGCCATGATGGGCGAGTGAAAGGCCATGCTAACCCGGAGCAAAGTCGAACGATGGCCCATTTCTTTGAGTTTGGCGCCTACCTCTTTAACCTGATCGGTATCGCCCCCAATGACTATCTGATTCGGCGAATTGATGTTTGTAATGTAGACTTTATCCTTGTTCTTTCGTAAATCATCGATCACTTCCATGGGAGCGTCACAAGCCATCATCACTCCCGGATCCATGTTTATGGAACAAGCCTTGTCCATGCATATCGCCCGTTTATTAACAAGCCTGAACCCATCTTCGAATGAATACACACCCGCTAAACATAACGCCGTCAATTCCCCAAGGCTATGCCCAGCCATCGCAGTCGGTTTAACCCCCAACGACGTCAAGTATTGGACCATTGCGTATTCCAAAGTAAAAAGAGCCGGTTGCTGCCATCGAGTTTTTTGAAGATCTTCTTCTTTGTCGTAAAAAAGTAGTTTGAGGATATCAAATTCTGCTACATCGGCTGCTCGATTCATCCAATGCCTGATCACAGGAAAAGTGTTGTATAGTTCCAGGCCCATTCCGGCATAATGCGATCCCTGACCCGGAAAAACAAAAGCCAATGGAGGAACCGTCTCGGACATATCTCCTAAGAAGATACGTGGTTTGGCTAAAGCCTTGATCCGCGTGTGGGTAAAGTTGGGTCCGTTA
>JBFXII010000246.1:0-5281 GCA_050176095.1 Desulfomonilaceae bacterium | reverse complement strand
CTCGGTGCGAGCCGCGTCCGCTACAGGAACGAACAGAACCGAACATATTATGGAAAACAAAAACACTTTTAGTGTCTTCATTCTGGAACCTCCCTCGGCAAATTTGCGCAATTTAAAACAGACTATCACAAAAAGGGCGCCACATCAAACATGGTGATTCAAAAGTCATTAACCTTTTCATAATATTATTTTATTGACACTTTTATCGTGTCATCATAATATGACTGTTTTACAGATAGTTTTCTCGTAGTAGAGGAAATCGCAATGAGAGTAGGTCTTAAAATATTCTCGGGGAATTCGAACATACCTTTGGCTGAATCCATAACGAAGTACATGGGTATTCCTTTGGGAATGGCCATGGTTGGGCAGTTCAGCGATGGTGAAATACAGGTCGAATTCAAGGAGAATGTTAGAGGGATGGATGTTTTTGTGGTCCAGTCAACATGCCATCCAGTCAATGACAACATCATGGAATTACTGGTGATGATAGACGCGTTGAAGAGGGCTTCTGCAAGCCGAGTCACAGCCGTCATGCCGTATTACGGATATGCCCGTCAGGATAGAAAAGTAGCTAGTCGGGCTCCCATCACCGCCAAACTCATTGCGGACATTATTACTGCCGCCGGGGCCGACCGGGTTCTTACCATCGACCTTCACGCCGGCCAAATTCAGGGATTCTTTGACATTCCAGTTGACCATCTGTATGCGAGCCCTTTATTGGCTGATTCCGTGAAGTTGGAGAATGCAGACTCGGACAGTGTTGTTGTTTCACCCGACGCAGGTGGTGTGGAGCGGGCCAGGGCTTTTGCAAAAAGGGTTGGAGCTAATCTCGCGATTATAGACAAACGTCGTTCGAAACCTAATGAATCTGAAGTGATGAATGTGATCGGGGATGTAACCGGCAAGAACGCCGTGTTGCTCGACGATATGGTTGACACCGCCGGGACACTGGTAAAGGCTGCCATGGCTCTACAAAACGCCGGCGCAAGGAATATCAGCGCCTGTTGCACTCATCCGGTACTTTCTGGAGAGGCAGTCAATCGTATTAACAATTCTCCTATACAGAAACTTTACGTAACAGACACTATCCCGACTCAGGAGAAGAGCGCTATTTGCAAGAAGATAAAGGTTGAATCAGTGGCGCCGTTACTGGGAGAGGCTATTAGCAGAATACACAGAGAAGTATCGGTCTCTGAACTATTTGTATAAAAGAATCGATGGGGCCGCGCTCGATAGACGAAGAGTCCGTAGTCCCGAAAGTATGGAGGCGTAGTGAACAAGATTACATTAAATGTCGAGCAAAGATACGAAACCGGCAAAGGTCCTGCAAGAAGGCTTCGCGCGGTAGCCAAAGCCCCTGCCATTTTTTATGGGAAGAAGGTTGAGCCTATTAATTTGGCCATTGACGTCCACGAATTCGTCACGAAAATGGACAAGGCAGGCCATAACCCGTTGTTTGATCTTAGGATTAAGACTGAGGCGGGTGAGGTCAGCAAGACGGCCTTATTGAAGGCAAGACAGACCAGGCCCGTTGACGGCAAAGTGCTGCATCTGGATTTTGTCCAGGTATTCATGGACGAAGCTATAGAGGTAGTAACTCCTATCGAATTTGTTGGTAAACCTATAGGGGTGGAAAAGGGTGGAATGTTTCAGCCTGCTGCCAGGGAAATTAGGGTTTCATGTCTTCCGAACAATATCCCGGATGTCATTGTTGTTGATATTTCGAACATAGAAATGGGACATTCGATCCACGTAGGAGAGATAGCTCTACCTGAGGGTGTCAAGGCCTCTACTGACGCTTCCGTGGCTCTTGCTTCCGTGCTTGCGCCAAAGAAGGAAGAAGCCGGTGCTGCAGAGGCAGAAGAAGTGGCTGAGGAAGTCAAGTAGCTTCCATCCTTTGGTCTCATATCTGGCAAACTTGATTGAAGGCGGGTTATCCCGCCTTTATTTGTGTTAATGGACGTGAGTGGCGTTATTCGCCATAATCCGGTTTTGTCATTCCAAAATTCTTTCGACCGTCTTTATAAAGCTGTATCAAGCATTTCTTATATAAAAAAACCAATGCCTGTAGAAGACTACGAAAACGAGACGATAGTGGCTCTGTCCAGCGCACCTGGACGCTCAGGGGTTGGTGTAATTCGTATCAGCGGTTCAGCATCACTGGATATAATTTCTACGGTTTTTAAATCCAGGCATGTCTCTGATATCAGTTTCAAGGACCGCCACGCCACCTATGGTTTTCTGGTCGACCCTGAAACATCCTCGGTCATAGATGATGGTATAGCCATTTTCATGAAGGGCCCTGCCACATACACCGGTGAGGATGTAGTGGAATTGAGTCTTCACGGGAGTCCGGTAATTCTCAACTCTGCTATTCGACTCCTAATATCACGCGGGGCGCGTTTGGCGCAGAGGGGTGAGTTTACAAGGCGGGCGTTTCTGTCAGGCCGTCTGGACCTGATTCAGGCAGAGGCTATCATAGACCTCATAGAATCAGAGACGCCGGGACAGGCTCATGACGCCAGGAACAGGATTGATAGCCGACTGTCAGGCGAGGTTTTTTCGATATCCTCAAGGCTCAAGGATATAGGGGCGATCATAGAGAATTTTCTCGATTTTGATGACGATGAAGAGGGACCAGTTCCTCATCCGACTGATGAGCTTTGCGATGTCAAGCGAGACATCGAATCGCTGCTGGAATCCTCCAGATCAGGTCGTTTTAGGAGTCGCGGCTTGACAGCAGTGATAACGGGAAAACCCAATGTTGGGAAATCCACCCTTTTTAATGCGTTGTTGGGTTCAGACCGCATGATCATATCCGAGACGCCCGGAACTACTAGAGATCCGGTGACTGAGAAGGTCTATATAGATGGCGTCGCTATTACCCTCGGCGATACCGCGGGAGTTCGCGACAATCCTGATGCGATTGAAAATGAGGGTATTAAAAGAACTCTCGAATGGGTCAACAACTGTGACATGGCTCTGGTTGTTCTAGATTCATCCCAACCGATCGACACGGATGACCTGAAAGTCATGGAATCGGTAGCCGCCAAACCGAAGATGATTATATTTAATAAGATTGATAAGGTTCAAAAAGCTCAGGAGCCAGAACAGCTTGGTGTTCTTGAAAGTGAGATGTTCAGAACGAGCGCCAAAACAGGCGCTGGGCTGGATACGCTCCGAACTGGAATAGGGGAACTTGCCGCTCATCTCAGAGGATCGGATGAGTTTAGTGAAAAAAGTAGTCTGAACGATCGAGCGCTCTTATTGATGGAGTCGGCCTATGGGGCTGTTTGCAAAGCGTCGGATCTACTTGAGCATAATGGAAAGCTGGAGTTGGTTTCGTTGGAGATAAAGTCTGCCTGTGATAAAATTGATGAGATCACAGGCCAAAAATTTACGGAAGACGTTCTTAACAGGATATTCGACAGGTTCTGTGTAGGAAAATAATAATTGAGGTATTTGTAGGATTTGGCTTCAGTTCACGACACAATCAGAATGTTCAGGGAGAAGAAGCTCGCGCCCAAGAAATGGCTTGGACAAAACTTGCTCGTGGATGAGAATTATTTGCAGCGAATAGTTAATGAAGCCCGAGTCATTCCAGGGGAGCACATCGTTGAAATAGGAGCGGGATTGGGGGCATTGACACAGGCTTTGGTGGATTCAGGCGCTCAGGTTACAGCCATTGAAATTGATTCCGGCTTTTTCAGGGAGCTCCAAAAAAGGTTCGCGTCTGTCGCATCCGTAGAGTTGGTCCATGCTGACGCCCTTAAGTACAATTTTAGGGAATTGGCCCAAAGAGTGGGTCGGCTGCGTGTAGTGGCCAACCTCCCTTATAGTGTATCGAGCAGGCTCGTTTTCATGTTCCAGGAAAACAGTGATGTATTTAAGTCTCTGACCATAATGCTTCAGAAAGAGGTGGCTGAGCGGTTTATGGCTGATCCTGGAACCAGGGACTACGGAGCCTTAAGTGTTCTGCTCGGTATCAGATCTCATGTGCAGGCTCTGTTTGATATCCCCGGAAGATGTTTCTATCCTGCTCCTGCTGTTGAATCGACCCTTATTAGAATTGATTTTTCCCAGGTCCCAAGATTCGCAGTGACGGATTACAAGTTGCTTACACGTTTGGTCAAAACAGCTTTCGCCACAAGGCGAAAGACCTTACGTAACAATTTAAAATCTCTGCTGATAGATGGGCTTGACGCTGATGGAATCCAAAAAGCCGCAAAGGATTCAAATATTGATCTGGGTCGACGAGCGGAAACTCTATCACCTCAAGAATTTGCGGCTTTTGCAAACGCCATATCCTGCCAGTTGTCTCACGATTGACGGTTTCGTCTTCAATTCACCTAGTTTTTCTTGAAAACACCTGCGGAAGCCAGAGGCCCGAAATCCTTTTCCATGTAATCATAGATGGGCTTGCCTACAAAGAATTCGTAAATACGATCGGCATTCTTCCTGATATCGATGTCGGAGAACCGGTCAGGATACAATAGTTTACCGACTGCGTAGGCGTCGGCTATGGCAGTGTCGACATTCGCAATATAGAAATTAAACGGAAACAACAGGTAGTTTCTGGATTCCTTGACTGCTTTTAACGAATTATAGAAGTCCGGGTTTTTCTGGTAGTCCTGCATTGTGGGATTCAACCCACTACCGTCGATGAAGATAATATCTGGATTCCATGCCAGCAATTGTTCCTTGTTTATGAAGACATGCTCTTTTTTGTTCAGCGTCTTGACTATATTATTTGCTTTTACCCATTCGAACGGAGTGTAGTCTGCGTCAGTGCTCTCAATTCCCTGCTGTCCACGGAAACCCACGCCACCCACATAAACGGTCGGCCTTTTAGCGGGGTCTGCGTTTACCGATCGTTTTGCCAGTTCCTGCCTGCAATCATCAATAAACTTGATTATAGCCTCAGCCCTGGGTTCAGCCTTCAAAACCTTGCCGGCGATTCTCAGGGAATCATAGAATTTTTCATCAACGCCAGCGAACCGTCCTTGTGACAGAACAACTACTGGAATTCCAATCTTGTCCTGAAGTGCTGTGGCTTTGTTGGGGTCCATGTATGAAATGAAAATTACTTGTGGCCTGGTTTTAAGGGTGGCTTCCAGGTCCGGATCGTTGTTTATGTTCCCCGGTCCACCGGGCGCTATCGTAGGAAGTTGCGTTAACTGAGGGTTAGCCAACAAATATGGTCTGCCATAAGCGGAAATTTTTTCAAAATTCTCAATACCGACAACCTTGTCCTGTTTTTGAAGATAAACTATCTGTCTTA
>JBFXII010000245.1:0-5294 GCA_050176095.1 Desulfomonilaceae bacterium | reverse complement strand
CTTTCACGCCCTGATACGGATCAGCCACTTGCAGACAGACAGATTGGTGGCTTGGGCGTATTGCTGATTAGAGAAATGGTCGATGAGATTAAATGGATCCTGAAAGATGGCGCCAACATGTTGACTCTGATATTTTACGCTGACATTTGAAGATAAGAGATAGACTATGTTTCATCGCCAGATTGATTTGGGACTGGCCAAACCCTTCGGATTTGGCATAACGGCCAAACTTACCCTCTGGACCCTAATTGGCGCAGGTCTGGTACTAGCGTTCACTCTCCAATATAGCGAACATTTTTCTTCCCGAATAATTCTTGGCCTCGTGGAAAAAGGGGCTACGAATCTTGTTAAGTCGGCCTCCCTGCAATTTGATGATCGTCTTCAATCAGTAGTCAAGTCCACTGAAAACCTTGCTTATGCTGTCGAATTTGGAAATTGGAATGAAGTCTCGATCCTTGATTTGCTTGAGAGTGTCGTTAAGGAAAACAAAGACATTTATGGCGCTACAATAGCCTTTGAGCCTAACATGTTTAATTCCGACATAAAAGCGTATGCGCCATACTATTACAGGAGCCCAAAAGGTGTCGAGCTGGTTCAGCTGGGAAATCCTGAGTATGATTATCTCAACAAAGATTGGTATATCATACCAAAAAGTTCCAATAAGCCTCACTGGAGCGCGCCATACTTTGATGCTGGTGGTGGAAATATAAGGATGGTAACTTATTCACGACCTATGTTCCTTCGAAAATCGCCATCAGAATCACTCAGAATAAAGGGTATTGTCACCGCAGACCTTTCTCTCGACCGTTTGAGTCTGGACGTCTCGGATTTGTTCAAGGGATCGTCCAAATATGCATTCATAATTTCCAATGACGGAGTGTTTCTGGCGAATCCTGATTCACAGCTACTATTTCAGGAGTCTTTGCAGGAATTGGCCGTAAAAAGAGAAAGTTCGGCCCTCGAACAACTAGCTCAGTTAATGAATACTGAGAAGTCCGGTTTTCTTGATGTCGGAGTTGAACTTTCCGGAACTGATTCGTATTGCGCTTTTTACACCATTACAAGCACCGGCTGGAAAATGGGAGCGTTGTTCGCAAAATCAGACTTGTTCAGGGCTTCAGATGAATTGCGCCAGGCCCTTGTAATTATTGCGGCTATTGGGGTTTTCCTCCTGATGGCGGTTAGTTATCTTGTTGCGCGATCGTTTTCCAAGCCCATCAAGCGTCTGGTGCATGCCACCAAAAATATTGGAGCAGGAAATCTTGAATTTCAAACGCTAGAGATTAATCGAAAAGACGAAATAGGGACTTTGGCAGTGGCTTTTGACGCGATGCAGAAATCTTTGAAAGATTACATTCAACAACTCACTAAAGCCACAGCAGAGAAAGAGCGTATTGAAAGTGAACTGTCAATAGCCGCTTCCATTCAAAGGAGTATGCTTCCCCCAATATCGCCAACCCTGGGCGAAAGACAGGATTTGGATGTATGCGCGTTGATGCAACCAGCTCGGGAGGTTGGTGGAGATTTTTATGATTTTTTCTTTATGGACCAAGACAACGTCTGCCTGGCCATAGGCGATGTGTCTGGCAAAGGGGTGCCCGCCGCTCTGTTCATGTCTGTAACAAAATATCTGGTTGAAGCCACTGTTTCCTCTGAACAAAAGCTTGATGTAGCGCTCAAACAGGTAAACAATTTGTTGTTGAGAAACAATGAATCTTACATGTTCGTAACAATCTTTTTGGCCACACTCAATTTAAAAACAGGTCTCTTGACCTATTCAAACTGCGGACACAATCCACCGCTGATCATCAATGCTGATGCGACGGCCCAACCAGTAGGAGAATCCACAGGACCGATTCTAGGTGTACTCGAGGATCCAAAGATATGGACCGAGACATTCCAACTAAATCCTAACTCAATTCTGCTCACATTTACAGACGGGGTTACAGAAGCGTTCAACTCGTCAGAAGACTTGTTTGGTGACGAGAGGTTGGTCAATGCGGTGTCAAATGCTAAGGAACTGTCAGTAAGCGGAATTGTGAGTGAAGTGATGCGGAATTTAAAAAATTTTTGCGGTGATAGCCCGCAAACCGATGACATCACAATGCTTGCTTTGAGATTCAAGCCTAAAAACAGGCCTTGATGGTTTCAAGAATTTGGTAAAAAAATTTCCGATCAAGGGACTATGGTGGAAGAAGGGAAGGGCCTACAGTCCCTTAATTCTGTAATTTAGATGATTGTCTCCGGACTGACTTTCCAGGTCGATCTCAGCGATTCCTTTCTTGACTAACTCCTGCAAAATGCTTTCTGCCTTGTCTGGAGAAATGTCCATCTCCAGTGATAACCTCGTAGTATTCAACACATTACCGTATTTGTGCGCAGCAATTAGCGCCTCGGTCGTGTCTTTGAGCCTAGGTTTCCAAGATGACAGGGCAAATCCGCCTAATAATAGAGCAATTCCCAAACCAGCTGTATAAAAGCCCGTTGTTGAAAATATTGAAATAGCGCATGAACTTAGTAGTGTTGTTGCCCCGAAAAGGCTTAAACCTCTTCCAGCCCATTTCCTCCGAGATGCTGTCATTGCGCGTTGCTTCAAGTATTGGTCAACAGTGTGAGATACACCCTTTAGGTCAATTTCATTGTCTGGGTTTAATACCTTGTCCTTAGCTTTTTCCCAATATTGCTGGAGTTCCCTGGGAAATGATTGACTCTTTCTAAGATCGGGACTATTAAATTTTTCCATAACTCAGTCCTAAATTATTGCAATCTGGAATATTATATAAACCAATTAAGCACTTTTTGCTCTATGGTATCATTTGTATTTTTTTTCGGAAAAACCTTCCCAAGTGTAATTTAAAAACCATAGCATAAACATAATTACGGTTATGGAGGAATCAAAATGGTAGAAAAGGTCAAGGAACTGACGGTCTACGGTGCAACTTGGTGTCCGGACGCAAAAAGAACTCGTAAATTTCTCGATACCAACAATATTAATTACACTTGGTTTGATGTCGATCAGGATCCCAAAAACAAAGAGTTTGTGATCAAGGCAAACGGTCGATTCGTAATCCCCACTGTGATTTTTGAGGACGGAACAATTTTGACAGAACCGACCGATGAAGAATTGGCTCAAAAACTCAAGAGTTTCAAATAAATCTATCGGATGAGCCATTCCTCTAGTGAGATATTTGATAGTTGTGAATCAGATAATAGCGGCTCGTAGCGGAACAGAACAAAGAAACCATCTACCATGTGAGCCGCTATTATCAGCCTAAGGTCATGCGGATTTTTCTGACGCTCCCATCAAGAGAAATTCTTGTATAAACTGATTGATATCTCCGTTTAATACCGCCGTGACATTTCCAATCTCAAAGTTTGTGCGGTGATCCTTTACCATTTGATATGGTTGGAGCACATAGGACCTGATTTGGGAACCCCAGGCGATTTCTTTCTTTCCTTTATGTAAATTGTCCTTTTCTTCCTTCTTCTTTTCCAATTCCAAATCATAAAGCCTGGCGCGCAGTATTTTCATTGCCATGGCGCGATTTTTATGCTGTGATCTCTCGTTTTGACATTGAGCCACTATTCCAGTAGGCAAGTGAGTGATCCTCACGGCAGAGTCCGTTTTGTTCACATGCTGTCCACCAGCTCCTGAAGCCCTGTAAGTGTCAATCTTAAGATCGGACTCGTTTATCTCAATGTCTACGTCATCATCTGCCGCCGGATAAACAAAAACAGCAGCGAAAGATGTGTGTCTCCGTGCATTTGCGTCAAAAGGTGAGATTCTCACAAGTCTGTGGATTCCCATCTCAGCCTTCATTCGACCATATGCGTAATCACCTTCTAATGTGAACGTAACAGATTTGATTCCAGCCTCTTCCCCAGGAAGAGTATCCAAAACTTCAGACTTGTAACCTTCGAGTTCGCTCCATCTGAGATACATCCTTAGCAAGATTTCAGCCCAATCCTGAGCCTCAGTCCCACCAGCTCCAGCGTGAATCTCAACAATTGCGCTTCCCTGATCTTCTGTTTGAGTAAAAAGTCTTTTTATCTCCATGTCACGAACATGCTTCTCAAGAACAGAGAGTCTGTCCATGACTTCAGTCAAAGTTGATTCGTCATTTTCTTCAATCGCCAAATCAAAAAGCACGGCCACATCTTCAAACTCTGAGTTGAGACTATTAAAGCTGCTGAGAATGCTAGAAAGCTGCTTTTGCTCTTTCAGGATTCCTTTTGCCGCATCAGGATTATTCCAGAACTCGGAATCCTCCTGCAACTTTTGGAGTTCTTTTAATCTTTCTGACTTGCTATCCAGGTCAAAGATAACCTCTTAATTTTTCATATCGTTCTCTTAATTGCGATAGTCCGTCCTGAATCTCGAACATTTGATTATTCCTCCGTCATGCCATGAGAGCCAGCGTATGCCCGACCCTCAAGATATTTGTTGTAGTCACTGAATCCCTTAGAATCAATTTTTTCCAACGCCTCGTCAATAATTTTTAATTTGGAATCAAGATTGTCCATAAAATGGACTAAGATAGCCTCTCTGGTAAGAGGCTTTACCAAGGCTCCAAATTCCAATTCTCCATGATGGGACAACATTATGTGTTCCAATTCTGACAGCCAGGAAGCCTCGAGGAGATCTAATTCCTTGGCTGTGTCTCGCAACAATTCAAGTCCCAGCATCACATGTCCTTTAAGGCGACCTTCTAAAGTTCTACCCTTAGTTTGTGGATCTATCTCGTACAGCTTTCCTATATCGTGGAGAATAGCCCCTGCGATGGCCAGATTCTCATTGATTCCGGGAATTGATTCAGTCATTGCCTTTACTTTGGTCAGCACAGTGAAAGTGTGCTCTATCAGTCCTCCGATGTACGCGTGGTGAATTTTTCGGGCAGCAGGAAACATTTTGAATTTATTAGATTCTCGTAGCAACAGAGTTCTAACTAATTGGGACAACTCCTGGGGGAGTAAATGTTCCACGTCTTCCATGATTTGGTCGTAAACAAATTCTACGTCGAAGGCCGTTTTCTTGACCAGATAGTTTAAATTCGGTATCTCAGAAATCTCTGATTTTCTAATCCTCTCAACATTTAATTGGAGATTTTCTCCGAATAACTGTGTATTTCCCTTGATCTTTACAAAATCGCCCGCCTCAAAATCGAGTCGGTTAATTTTCATTGCGTTTTCCCATACCTTGCCGATTATCGATCCACTCATGTCACTGAGACTGAGGTTGAGATAATCCTGTCCATTCTTCGTCTTGCGAGTTTCTTTCGAACTGACCACGAAGA
>JBFXII010000244.1:0-5301 GCA_050176095.1 Desulfomonilaceae bacterium | reverse complement strand
GCAACACCATAGTCATGAAGTTACAAACTATACAAATGCTTATCGTCAAATAATCTTTCAGTCAAGTTAGAGAAATGTTATTGAATTCTTATTGTTAATTTCTCGGAAAATCGAGTAAACTGAAAAAATAGAAAATCATGATCCAAGGAGACGAAATTCATCTTGTGCGCATCCTCTTCAGATTGCGGTTTTTCGGAGAAGACAAGCAAGTTTTCTATGCTCTTAATGACTAAAACCGGTAAAGGATCTCCCCATCGTTTTCGATGGATGAATTCAGTTAGACCCGGCTCTACGAACAATGTCAAAGCATGGTCAGTATCCAGGACAAATAGATCCACCCGAAAAGATTGACGGGCTGCATCAACTCCGTTGAATACAATCAAGTCCCAATCATAATTATTTCAATCTAAGTAACTCAGATGGCAAATTAGGAAATTGCGTATGAATAGTGGAGACTGGGAGTCTATTTGTAATCGTTGTGGCAAATGTTGTTATGAGAAGGTAGACTTGGGTGGAGGGCAAATCATTTATACCAAAGAGCCTTGCGTTCATTTGGACACCAAGACCAATCTGTGCAAGGTCTACGAGACCAGGCACATAGTGGAGCCCGATTGTATAGCTCTTACAGAAAATCTGGTTCGGAGCCTGAACTGGCTTCCTCCGGACTGCGCTTACCTCGAATATGTCAGGATGCAGGATACGATTGCAGCTGTCCATATAGCGAAAGAAAAGATCAGAAAAAAAAGAAACAACAAAGGCAATAAAAGGAGAAGATAATGTCCGTAAAAACAATTAATGTCAATCAAGATATTCTTGGCGCTAACGATATACTTGCTGAAAATATGAAATCTCAATTCCAGTCTTCGAAAGTTTACGTCATCAACCTAATGTCTGGTCCTGGCGCAGGAAAAACTTCAACGGTAATCAGAATTATTGATTCCTTGTCACAAAAATACAAAATCGGTGTCATAGAGGGCGACATTGCGTCAGATGTCGATGCGAGAAAGATAGAAGAAAAGGGCGTTGATGTTGTTCAGATAAATACCAACGGAGCCTGCCATCTAGACGCCAACATGATAATGTCAGCCTGTAAGACTTTGGGAATTGAAGGAAAAGATCTCATAATAATTGAAAATGTGGGGAATTTGGTTTGTCCTGCTGAATTCAATCTCGGTGAAAACATCAAGCTAATGATACTTTCCGTTCCTGAAGGCCATGATAAACCTCTCAAGTACCCGCTAATGTTTACAGAAGCTAATGCGCTAATAATTAACAAAATCGATCTGTCACCATTCACTGATTTTAATTTGGACGAGGTAAAGCGGATTGTGATGGCCATGAATCCGGCTATAGAAATCTTTCCAATTTCTGCTAAGACAGGCGATGGAGTAGAAGTTTTTATTCGATGGCTAGAACGGAAAATTGAAGCCAACGCATGACCGGAAATGAATTGAAGTGTTCTGCAACCTCATTTTGCAATCACAGGTCCCGTGGAACATATCAGCTCAGAAAATTGTCAATTTTACCATTTGAATTTTGAAAACAGTCAATTTTGCGTCCTATATTTTCGAATGGTTGAATGACCTGAGCACAAACGGGAGAGAACCACTAATGAAATGCAAAACATCCTTGATGGGGCTTTTGATCCTAGTTTGGGCAATATCTTTTGTCCACTTTGTCCATCAAGAGTCCATGGCTCGTGAATTGAGTGACGCTCAAATCTCGAAAGAGATACTCAAGGAACACAATAAGGTCATAATAGAGACTTTCTTGAAAAATGAACTCACTGAAGTGAATCAGAATGTAACCAACCAACTCTTGCAGCGACACCCTTCTCTGGTTTTTTTCATAAAACAGGTCGAGAAAGGCCCGCTCAATAGTCTGCTGTTTTTAGAGGAGCAAGTTCACAAGCTTAGAGATGTCCAGAAGAACATAGATTCTTTGCCCTATTCGATTGCTTTTTCCGCAGAGGAGAAAAGGAAAATACTTGGTTTGAAGACTACGGCCGATAAAATCGTGTCCTACGGGATTCCTCTTATAAAACGGGATTTTTATCGTGTCCTTGAAGCTGCAAAAGTTGTGGCGGATAAGAGAAGAAAACATCCTGTTGAATTAATGTCTGATCAATCGTTTAGAGATTCAATTTATAGAGAGGTTGAACCTACGGCTAGAGGACTGGATGAAGAAATGGGGAAACTTTCTGAGGGCGAATTGATTTGTATGAGGCTAGGCTTTGTTTTGGAGCAGGTTACTGTGACAAACCTCTGGCTCATGGTTAACGATAATCGCCTCCCCAAAGAAAGTGATTTCATGTTGTTCAGGAAAAAAAGAAGCGAGTATTTTCAGAAAAAGCTCAAAAGAATTTATGGAAATGAAGAAAATCGGAATAATGCTAGAGAACGAAGAAATTCTCGCTGATTGTTGAAAAATATCAACATGTAAATAGTGTTTCCCGGTGTGAGTTTGAAGTTGAATCTAGAAAAAAGAGCAATCTAAAAAAGAAAATGTCAGAATTGATAAGACTTGAGGGTGTTTCGAAATGTTATTCTAGTGGTCCTAGTTGCGACATTTTCCCTTTGCTATCTGTGGATCTGGAATTGGAACAAGGGGCCCGCATGATTCTTTTGGGGAAGAGTGGATCTGGGAAAAGCACATTCTTGAACATTGTAGGTGGGGTTGATTCACCTACTTCAGGCAAGGTTTTTTTCGATGGCAAAGAAATAACATCAATGTCCCCTGTAGATTTGGCGGAATATAGGCGAAAACAGGTCGGTTTCATTTTTCAGTCTTTCAATTTGTTTCCAACCTTGACAGTTGGCGAAAATGTTATGCTTCCTCTAGAATTGATCGGAACAAATGACACGAACAGAGCAAAAGAATTATTAGACGCTGTAGGTCTTGCAGATAGTTGGAGGAAGTTTCCAGAATTACTGAGTGGTGGTGAGCAGCAAAGGGTTGCAATAGCTCGAGCTCTAGTTAAAAATCCAAAGCTGATTCTTGCTGATGAACCAACAGGAAATTTGGATCAGGAAACAGGGTCGAAGATACTAAATTTGATCGATGAAGTGTGTTCACGCAGGAATGCTACCTTGATAATGGTTACTCATAGCCAAGATGCGCTTTGGATAGCCCCAAAACACTATAGGCTAAAATTAGGGCGTCTCGAACTGGAAAATGACAACACCTGATTAACGGATTGGGGTTCTTTTGTCCTCCAAAAATAATTAGGCCGCATTAACTCTAGTCCTTGAAAATATTAAAGTTCCATCAGTCAAATATCCCGATATTCTTAATCTATATATTATGACCTTAACAACACTATTGAAATTTAATCTCAAGTATTACAAGAGACATTCACTCTTGGCTCTGCTGTGTCTTTTGGGCATTTCTTTGGGGGTGGGAATAGTTGTTGCGGTCGAATTGATAAATGGATCTGCTTTAAAGTCTTTTTCGTCCTCCATTGATTTTTTGTCCGGCAAGGCTTCTCATTCAGTAGTTTCCAACTACGGGAAAATAGAAGAAAAGGAATTTTCAAGAATATGGGCCAATCCCTCTGTGTCCGCTGCTTCACCGATCATAGATGTGATGGGCTCTACAATCGAAACAGGTCAAGAATCAATACGTTTTCTTGGGATCGATCCTTTTCTGGACTCCCCTTTCAGGATTTGGACTCCTCAAGAGAGTCAAGAATTATCGTTCATGGAATTTCTCGCAGGCCCTGTTCCATCTGTTTATGTGTCGGAAAGTCTAATCCGAAAATATGACTTGAAGCTGGGTGATTATCTCACAGTACTTACGGCTGGGTTCGAGAAAAATATCAAAATAGTAGGGGTTATAAATTCATCAGTTTCAGGAAATCTCACCGAACGCCTGATCGTAATGGACATTGCTGCTGCCCAAGAAGTCTTTGGACGAACAGGACGTTTAGATCGGATAGACATAATTCTCAAAGAGGATCCAGTAACTTTCAAAGAAACGCTGTCGCAGGGCCTCACACTAGCCGACGCAAATTTTCGAAAAAACACCCTGAGCGCAATGCTGTACTCTTTTCAACTGAATCTGGCCGCAATGAGCCTATTGGCTCTTTTTGTTGGCGTTTTCCTGATTTACAACTTTTCCATGTTTTCCGTTTTGTCTCGCCGCGAAGACATGTCCCTGTTGTTGACTTTGGGATCTGACCGACGGAGTTTGGTGGGAGCTTTTCTGGCTGAATCATTTTTGTTAGGAGTCGCTGGAAGCCTCATAGGAGTCGTGTTTGGTTATCTTGTTGCGTTTTTCAGCATCAACATGGTTTCAAACACCATCAGTCAACTTTATTATCAGGTAAACGCCGGAAACGTTGAGCTGAGCTTCCAGATTATTTTGAGTGGTATAGCGGTGGGATTTATAGCTACTCTGGTTGGGACAACACTTCCCTCGTTGGAGGTATCTGTTACTCCGCCTGTGTTAGGCATGAAGAGACAGAGCATTGAAGACCGCGTTAGTAGCTTAAAAATTCTTTTATTGTGTCTTGGCGCAATTTTGTTCGGGTGTTCACTTATTTGTGCGTGGGCTTCCAGATTTTCCATATTCTGGGGTTTTGCTGCAGCTTTCGGAATGACATTTGCCTTCGCGCTCTTTACCCCATCTTCATTATCTGGATTTGTCCATCATCTGGGTAGTTTTCTAAAAAAAGTTTTCAATTCGCTCATAGGTTTTCTTGCAGCTAGAAATATAAAAGCTTCACTGAGCAGAACCAGCATTGCCGTAGCGGCCCTAGCCGTTGCCTTGGCCATGACCATTGGCGTTGACACCATGATTCATAGCTTTAGAAGTTCGGTTGCTAACTGGTTGGACGGATCCCTCCAAGGTGACATCTATATATCACCGAACACCACTAAATGGGATCATCCCTTACCCGATGAACTTTTGAAGAAGTTGGCCAATGATCCTCGTGTGGGATCCATAGAAAAATATTCTACATTCGACATCTTGATTGATAACAAATTAGCCAAGTTAAGAGTTCTGGAGTCTGACATTCTTGCTGGAAAAGCAAAATTTCATTTCATTCAGGGCTCGGAAGATTCCTGGACAGAATTGCCCAAAGGCGCTGCTTTTGTATCAGAGTCTTTGAGTTTTCGTTTTGGTGTCAATGTTGGTGATAGAATTAAAGTCCCCACGCCTCAGGGCTTGATTGAATTTCCAGTGGTAGCTGTCACCAGGGATTATTCCTCAGATCAAGGGACAGTCCAAATTGATAGAAATATTTATAGAAAACTTTGGTCCGATGACAGGGTGCAATCCATAGCGCTTTTTCTGAAA
>JBFXII010000243.1:0-5359 GCA_050176095.1 Desulfomonilaceae bacterium | reverse complement strand
CGCCCTCAATATTGTCTGCTGACTTCAGTAAGTTGGGTGATGAAATAAAGAGTGTCCAAGATGCAGGAGCAGATTGGCTCCATGTGGATGTAATGGATGGTTCATTTGTTCCAAATATAACGATCGGGCCATTGGTGGTGGCGGCCGCGAAGAAGGTGGCCGAAATTCCTCTGGATGTTCATTTGATGATCAATAATGCGGACCATTATCTCGAGGATTTTCAGCAAGCTGGAGCGAACATTCTTGCAGTTCATCCTGAGGCTTGTCCTCACTTGCACAGAACTCTTACACGAATTAGAGAACTGGGTATGAAGTCAGGCGCCGCACTAAATCCATCTACGCCATTGTGTGCTGTGGAGAACGTGCTAGCAGAAATAGATGTCTTAATGCTAATGACAGTTAACCCGGGGTTTGGTGGGCAGTCTTTCATCAGGACCATGCTCCCTAAGATTTCGGCTGCCAGGAAAATGATTGATGATAGTGGCTATGACATTCTCTTGGAGGTAGATGGGGGCGTTAGCCCGAAAACTGCTCCGAGTTTACGAAAAGAGGGTGTTGATGTTTTTGTGGCTGGAAGCGCTGTCTTTGGATCTCCTCCCTACGATACGGCGATTCGTGTGCTGAGAGGATGAAAAGATTCATTAGGCATCGCTGATAAGCACAATCCATCCGGTTATTTTTGCGCATCTTTTTGTAATTTGTCATGCTCGCAGGTTTTCACAAGTAGTTCGACATATTAAAAAACAAAAACTGGTAATAACATGAGAATATTTGGTCAGACTATTGTAATAATGTGTATTTTGGTTGCGTGTTGTATGATGTTTCCTAGTTTGTCATCATCGATTAACACGTATGACGCTGCCCCAAAAATAAAGAAACTCAGCATGCCCAACTTGGAAAAGGATCCTGGTTACCTGTTTCTAATGGCCGAAGAATCGGAGAGCCGTGGTGACACCAACGCAGTTCTCGAGTACTTCAAGAGGGCTATAGATCTAGATCCGACCTCAGAATACCTGAATATACGTTTAGCTACTGCTTTGGCTAGGAACAGAAAAATTGCCGATGCATTAATTGTAGTCCGCAACGCGACAACCCTGAACCCAGATTCGTCAGAAGCTTTCGCTCTCTTGGGAAAGATTTATACTGTCACGGGCGATTCTCTCAGAGCTATTGACGCTTACAGCCGAGCCTTGGAACTAAAACCTGGTGATCGTGATTTATACGTTTTTCTTGGGTCTCTTCAAGCTTCCCACAAATTACTCAAAGAATCCGAAAAAACCTTCAATCGCATGATCGAGCAATTTCCTGATGAAAAAGATGGATATTTCTATTTAGGTAAGGTTTACACTGAAGATGAGCAATATGATAAGGCTATAGAAATATTTAGTAATTTAGCAGAAAAAAAAGGAGACAGCGCTGCTCAAGCTTATCTGGAACTAGGTGGGATTTATGCTCTTCAAAAGAATTACGATGCGGCAGAGCAGTGTTTTAGGCAAGCTTTACAGCTTGATAATTACAATTTGACGGCCCGTTTGAATCTGGGCCAAACTCTGGCTAATCAGAAAAAATATTCCGAGGCCTACGAAGTTTTTGAAGAGCTATCCAAGCTGGCGCCATCGAACCTGGGCATACAAATAAAGATGGCGTTAATTCTCGCGGAACAGAAGCAATTCGACAAAGCACGCGAACTATTTGACAGGATTCTTCAAAGCAAACCAGGATGGGATCAGGTACGTTTTCACCTGGGGCGAGTCTTGCGAGAACAAGGCAAGCCTGAAGAGGCTGAAAAAGAATTTACTCAAATAGTGAAGGGACAACCCTCATTTGTGAACTCAAGGATAGTGTTAACCCTGATGTTTCTGAACATGAAAGAGCCTTCCAAAGCCCTAAAATACGTGGATGAAGCAATTGAAGCTGATCCTAAAGACTCGGAGATATTACATATAAAGGGATCTATACTTGAAGAGCTATTTCGTTATTCCGAAGCTGCCAAAATTTATTTAAAAGCTTTGGACATTGATCCCAAGAATTCAAAAATAATGTATTCTCTTGGTAACGCATTTGAAAAAGGCGGTCAGAGATCCAAGAGTATGCAAACAATGGAAGACATACTGTTGGAGAAGCCTGACGACGCCAGCGCTCTGAATTTCGTCGGATACACTCTTGGTATAATGGATTCAGACCTCGACAGGGCTGAAAGTCTTGTCAGAAAGGCCTTGGAGATAAAACCAGACGATGGATATATAATGGACTCACTGGCCTGGATACTATACAAAAAGGGCCGAATCGATGAAGCCCTGAAAATTCTCGAGAGGGCTTTTGTGAGAGTAAGAAGCGACCCGATTATAAGCGAGCATTTTGGGGACGTGCTTTCTGCCAAAGACCGCATTGAAGATGCAATTGAAGCCTACAAGAAATCACTGTCTCTAAATCCCGAAAATCTACTGGTTCGTCAAAAGCTCGAGCAACTGGAAAAACGTAGTGGCGCTTCGGTAAAATGATAGGCCCTATAAACGTCTGAAACTGTGTCGAGAGACAATGATTGTTCATTAGATATGAAAAATTGCGCAGTTTTTCTTTTTATTCTTGTTTTTACTTGGTCTTGGGCGCAAGCCGAACAATCAAGCCATGCCCAAAGTTTTCAGGGACCCAGATCTCAAGGTCAGACTCATTTGGTCCGATTCAACCTTCCGCCTGAGTTGGGAAATGAATACGATTTTTTGGGCCAAAAGCTTCGATTGGATCGCCCAGATGTGCGGTCGCGACTAATTTCTCAAGTGAATTTCCTGCTCTATGACGCCAGGAGTGTTTTGACCGAATGGCTTCTGGAGAAAACCCGTGCAAACTGGATATTTAGAGAGACGTTTTCCAAGAACGGTGTTCCGGAGGACTTTATTTGGCTTGCGCCTGTTATGGCTGGCGCTGCTAGGAGTTCGAAACCCCAGGGAGTTGGGGTGTGGTTGCTCGATAAGCCTTGCTCAGCGACTGAAGGTGTTGAGATGAGGGAAAACTCTTTCATGGACGACAGGCTTGACATCCAGCTCTCCACAAAATGCTTCGCCCACAGAATATCAAGCCTTCACAATGACTACAAATTCAATTGGTTTATGGCCACGGTAGCCTATTTGCTTTCACCAAAAGCCACAACCGAAATCATAGATAAGTACGGAACATCTAACCCATGGGACATTCCTCTTCCAAAGAACATTGAAGACATGCTGGACCGGTGGATAGCTCTCAAAATTATTTATACCAACAGGCAATATTATGGCCTTGAATTCAAAGATCCTGCCCCATTAATATTCGACCAGCTCTCCGATGTCAGGCTCTCTAAAGATCTTCCCGTGGCGGAAATAGCAAAAATATTGTCAGTTTCTCCGCGACTCATTCTGGAGATCAATCCAAAAATCAAGACTACTCCAGGCATTTTTCCCGCTAAAGCGGATGGCAAACAATTGACTCACACTATTGCTGCTCCGTCAGGAAAAGGAGTGCTTCTATTAAAGAAACTTGAGGAATTAGGTTACGTCGAAGGCTTTCGCAAGCTTTGAAAAGAATTATATTTATTGTGGCGATGGCGCACTTGACTGTTTTTGTGAAAGGTCTTAGCATATTGCGCAGTCACTGGATGTTCGAATTCTTATTGAGAACGACTGTATGGAGCGATGCATATGAAACTAATTAAATGGGATCCGTTAAGAGATCTGCTCAGTTTTCAGGAAAGAGTCAACAGACTTCAAGGCGCCAAGTCCTCGGATTCAGGTTTACGGCGTGGACCATGCTGGTGCCCGGCACTTGATATTCTGGAAACCAGTGACGCTTACGTTGTTTGGGCGGAATTGCCCGGAGTAGGCAAAGAAAACATTGAAATTGAAGTAGTGGGGCGCAAGGTAATACTCTCTGGCTCTAGAACCGTGGAACAAGAATATGAATCTGCCCAATACAAAAGCGTTGAGAGAGTTCAAGGATATTTCCAAAGAAGCTTCGATTTACCTGGCTCCATAGATGTTGACAAATGTGAGGCCAAATATGTTGATGGTGTGTTACAACTTTATTTGCCCAAGTCACCTGATATTGAGGATAGATGTGTAAAAATTGAATGCGCCGGGTGATGGTCAAACGGCCCCTTCCAAAGTTTTGAAATTGATTTTTGTAGGACAGACAACATTTCTGTTTGTCGCAAGCTCCACTGTGAGATACGGTTTGTTCTACCAAACCGTTTTTGGATTTCGAATTCTGGTGAATATAACAAATGTCACATATTGACCCATACAAAGTTCTTGGCGTTAACAAAGGCGCATCAGATGATGAGATAAAGAGAGCTTTTAGACGTCTGGCTCGTAAACACCATCCCGATGTTAATTCCAACAGCAAAGCATCGGAACGCAAATTCAAGGAGGTTTCCGAGGCTTACGAGATACTTAGCGACAAACAGAGGCGTCGGAATTACGATATGTTTGGGAATGCCGACCCTGGGAATGCCTTCGGTGGTTTTAATAATTTCCGAAAGGGGCCGGGATTCGGGACTAGGGGTTTCGGAACGAATCCATTTGGCTCTGAATATTCGTCGGGTTATGGAGCTAGAGCTCCTTATGAGGATTTGTTCTCGAGTTTCTTCAGTCGCGGAAATGATAACTCAGGTTTTGAAAAGGGACCCGTTAAGGGTAAGGACATAGAGCATAGTGTGAGGATAAGTTTTTACCAGGCATACGAAGGGTCTCGAGTATCAATTGATACACCCCAAAAGAAAATTGAAGTGCAGATTCCTCCAGGTGTAGATAACGGATCTAGGATAAGGGTTGCGGGGCAGGGCGCCCTGGGGATCAGAGGTGGTCGACCGGGCGATCTGTATTTGAAAATAACTGTCGAAGAACATGAGTTGTTTCGACGGCAAGAAAATGACATACACCTGGAGCTGCCAGTAACCTTAGGGGAGGCCATGCTTGGGGCGCTCATAGAAATTCCTAGCCCTGACGGACGCTTGGCTCTCAGAATCCCACCAGGGTCCGGTCAGACCAGGAAATTTAGATTCAAAGGGAAAGGTTTTGCCTCTCTCAAGGATTCATCCAGAGGGGATTTTTTTGTGAAACTCAAATTGATTCTTCCAAAAGATATTGACGAATATACCAAAGATCTGGTTAGTGAGTTTGAAAGACTTAACCCCCTGGATGTTAGATCTAACTTTTAGACCCACATCAATTCTTCGGACCTATCTGCTTGATGACGCCTTATTTAACTTAAATGTCCGAAACTTTTTTGGGGGCCCACTGGACATCAATACAATGAATTGACATATAGTCTAATACGATAATTTTTATCAAAACAAGGAGTTGAAAATGCAGGAACCTGAAAACGAAAC
>JBFXII010000242.1:0-5370 GCA_050176095.1 Desulfomonilaceae bacterium | reverse complement strand
CGTAGCAAAAAAGAGCCGGACTAGCGATTTGAGGTTGCCAACCACTAAACTTGCTTCCTTGAATTTAAGAAGCACTCAACAGATGGCATCGTGAATTAGAATATTGGTTCAGCCTTACTTGGGGCCACATGATGGGGGAACGCAAACAGGAGGTGGGGGACATGCAGGAGGCGCTGCACATCTGTACGCTGCCAAACCAGGCTCTGGAGCGCATTTGCACACCATTATGGGACAAACAGGCGGCCCAACGATCTTGCGCGGGTAACAACGTGGAGGTGGGCACGGAGTGCAAGGACCCAAAGGAGGAGGACCAGCGCATGTAGGCGGCGCCGGTGGTCCGTACGTCATTGGAGCAAGCTCGCACGGGTCTGGTGGAGGCATGTAACCCTTCACTATTACCGGAAAAATAACCATGCATACCATCACAAGCATGGCGAGCTTTAGACGCTTGAACCGCAACACATATCCTCCTAGAATACCCTTCGTAAAAAGCGTTCCGTAAACACAACAACCTGAAAAATGGAAAAATGTGGTTGTAGAATACTACATTGAAACAAGACGGTCAAGAAATTTTCGATGAACGGACTCTAATTCATAGAACTTAGTTTATTTAATAACTATAATAACTTGTTATAAGTGAGCTTAATTACTATCAACTGCCAAACGAATAACATTAACGCTTTCATCAATTTTAGCCATAATCAAATCTCTGAATTCTCTACCGGTAAAGCCGACGCCATAAGTGAAGCTTAGGGACGACAACACGTTTCTCAACAAATCATCTTCGGAACATGCCTTAAATTGATTTTTCAGGTAATAAGCGCTTCGACGTAGTCTTAGCCTTGAACCAAAAGGCCAAGTGTCCTTTAGCATCAGCAAGTCACCCAAGGTTTGAACAACTTTCTGATTGTTTAAAATTTCGGTCGACAATTCTCGGCTAATTCGTCCCTCGATTAGCCCTACAATAGATAGACAGAAAGAAACGTCAGTCACTACTAGACCGTAGTTTCTCCAGTCAGGAACGCCGGCCGCTACGATAATCCTTATTCTCTGTGGTAGCTCCGTCCAGGCTGGACAATAGAATGATTTGCATGCCATGGCCCCGTAATGACATAGACCTCTGAAGTCGATTCCCTTATTCCCTGTTGAATCAGGATGAAGCATACACCCGACCACATGCTCTTCCTGATCGAGAAACCCTATGAATTCACAAACATGAATATCTGGATCAATCATTGTCATAGAACCAGAGCGAGCAATGAACTGTTTGAAGTTCACAAGATCATTAACGTTTCTTGGAACGTCTCTAAAAAGGAAAGATCGCTTCCGCAGTTCGGCGCCCAGAGAGCGCTCAGAAGCGTCTGCCACATTGTAAAGACCACAGCATGCAGCACAAGATTTGAATTTGTCGGGGCGACAGATGTTTTTCACAGTTGTGTCGCCCCAGCTTTGAGTCAGATCTTTAGCTGATTTATCACTTCGCTGAATAATCGTAAAAACCTCTCCCACTTTTTCGGCCGTAATACCCTGCGTCCACGTATTTTTTCAACAACGGGCAGGGTCTGTATTTAGAGTCTCCGAAGCCTTCGTAAAGAACGTTTAATATGGCCAGGCATGTATCCAACCCTATAAAATCCGCTAGTGTCAAAGGCCCCATGGGATGATTCATTCCGAGCTTCATTACCTCGTCTATGGCCTCAACAGTTCCTACCCCTTCAAAAAGCGCATAAATTGCTTCATTTATCATAGGCATCAAAACGCGATTTGAAATAAAACCAGGAAAATCCATGGCCTCAACAGGAATTTTCCCGAACTTTTTGGATAGTTCAACTGTGAGTTGTGTAGTTTCCTTACTTGTGGCAAGTCCGTTAATTACTTCCACTAATTTCATCACGGGAACAGGGTTCATGAAATGCATTCCAATAAACTTGTCAGGTCTTTTTGTTACGGAGGCTATTTTGGTTATGGAAATGGATGAGGTATTGCTGGCAAGAATGCAATGCTTCGGCGTAATGTTGTCCAAGGATGAGAATACATGTCTTTTGAGATCGAGACTCTCAATAATGGCTTCCACAACGAAATCGGCTCCTGAAAAATCATCTAAACTCACGCTCGGTTTTATCCTAGAGAGAATCTGAGCCTTCTCATCCTCCGTCAGTTTACCTTTCGACACCATGCGTCCAAGATTTTTTTCTATGGTCTGCATGCCTCGATCTACAAACTCTTGCTTGACATCATTCATGATTACGTTCAGACCGCTGGCGGCAGCAACATGAGCAATACCATTGCCCATTTGACCAGCTCCGACTACCCCAAACATCTTCACTTCCATGATTCACCTCCACGCTTAATACATAGAACCTTATTTTTTCAGCCTCTGAAGCTTTTTTTGAATCAATGATCAGTTTATCATAATAATAAATCAAATTGGCCATGTTCAACTTTAGACATAAGTTTTTTTGAGTTATAAACGAATTGACACATCTGTTCGTATTGACTAATTTAGTGAGTGTGCGCCCGTAGCTCAGTGGATAGAGCGCAACACTCCGGATGTTGAGGTCGGAGGTTCAAATCCTCTCGGGCGCGCCAAAAAAGTTAAACAAATTAGCCACCTAAACAGGTGGCTTTGTTAGTTCTTGGAGGTTTTTAGGGGGTACGCGCCAATACGCCGCGGTGTAATAAATACAGATATTTAAACCTCAATATAGTTAAGCTGGAAAATATAAACTGGTACCAAAACTGGTACCAAAAAAAGCGGCTTGACGGTCGATTTCCATTCCGCGTAATGTTTCGGTAAACGTTACTTGTCACATCTGTCGTGAAGTTCTTGGAATGCATATAACAGCTTTACTACAAATCCCATGATAAGAAACTCACCGAGATAATCTAAATAGCTCAGGCTGTTGAACCATGAAAAGTACTACAAAAATTGCAGCGATTATACTTGCCGCCGGATATTCTTCTAGGATGACTCGGTTCAAGCCGTTAATTCCCCTCGGGCCACTTACTTCGCTTCAGCGATGTGTCAATCTTTTTATAGATACTGGAATAGACCATATAACTGTGGTCACAGGACATAGATGCGATGACATCGAAAATGCGATGAAACAAGCTCGTGTTAAGACTGTTTTTAATAGTCGTTTCGACGAAGGAATGTTTTCATCCGTTGTTTGTGGAATCTCCAGCCTTGAATCAACACCTGCCGCAATCTTTGTACTTCCTGCTGACATCCCTTTGGTCCGAAAAAGCACCGTGCACATTTTACGGCAGTGTTTTCTTGATAATAATTCTGATGTCATTTATCCTTGCTTTCTTGGAAAAAGGGGACATCCGCCTCTAATCAAAGGCTCATTAACTGATGAAATAATTCATTTTACAGGAGGCGATGGCCTCCGAGGATACTTAAATTCCAAGGCTCATTTGAATGTGGAGGTTGCCGACGAAAACATCTTGATGGATATGGACTATCCCGATCAGTATCTGCGATTAATGGAAAAATTAGCGGATTATGACATCCCTTCGCAAAGTGAATGCTTGGCGCTTCTTAAAAATATCCTCAAAGCGGATGACCTCGTAATTATGGAATCAATGAAAATGGCCCAACGTGCCAATGAAATTATGGCGATCTTGATCGCGAAGGGTTTGCGCCTAAACAAAAAATTCATCATCGCATCTGCTCTATTATGGAAATTGGCTGAGGACCAAGGCAGACATGACCGGTATGCAAATAAAATACGTGAAATTTATGGAGAGTCGTTACTGACAACCATGTTGGAGCAAATGGGGAGTCGTGATGTCTTTTTTAAGGACACCTCTTTGGAAAATAAGGTGGTCATACTGGCTAACCAACTCAACTCAACGAATGTGAATTTCGACATGGGGAAATGGCTGAATGAAAAAAAATTCGAAAAAGATTTTTTTCGAATTCTTAAATCTGTAAGTGATGAGTCCGTTTCATGTGAACAACAGAATTTTACCGATTGATTCATTTTAAAAAACCAGTATGAAAATCAGGTTAAGTTTTTTTCGAATCAATTATGTCAGCCACCGTTCTTCCCAACCTCACCGATGCGCTCAGAGTTCGATCCTCTGGATAATATTGAGATGAATCGGTTATGAAGAGATTTCTGATTGATGTTTCATGACCAGGCATGATGTCTTTAAAACCGACAGAACAAACTGCCTGGGCATTCCAGTCCCTGAAAACTCGCCATTCTAAAATGTCAGATTCTTTAAAACCTGGTTTTATTCTTTTTAACGCCGCGAGGTATTCCTTAAAAAGGTCTTCATCAGACGCGTGCCATTTTGGATTATCCGGACTAGTATAGTAAGGTATATATAACAATTTTGAAGAATTAAGATCAGGCCGCGGATTAAGGTTTGTGGTTTCGACTATTCCGTTAAACGCTATTTCTGGATCATTGACGTTCAGCCAAAAATTATCCGTGAAAGGTTGTCTAACCAGCATAACCATACAGACAACGTTAATAAATTTTATTGTCTTTAACCGCTTTGTGAATTCGTCGTTGAAATCAAGCAAATCGAGAAAATTGGGTATAGCGCAGGTAGAAATAGTTGCGTCGGCAAAAATTAATTCTCCTGAGTCCAATTCAACTCCTTTTGCCGATCCATCTTCCACTACAATTCTTTTGACTGCTTTGCCTTTCAAGATTTCAAAATCTGAGTTGCGAAACAACTTTTGACAAATAGTCGAAATTAGGTCGTAGCATCCTCTTTTAAGGAATCCATAACTGTTCACCGCCAACATTGATGTTCTCGAGCGAGCCACTCGATGGATCCTGTGCCAAATCCAAGCGGCAGAAATCTGTTCATGGTATTTTCCAAATTTAATCCTCAAAAGAGGATCCCAAATTGCTTTGTATGCGGAACTTCCGATATTTTTTATTAGCCAAGGCTTGGCTGGGATTTTATCCAGTGAAAACCAGTCGCGCCTCAATTGCGAAAATAGAACATGAATTCCAAATCTCAGTCTCTGAGAGAAAGGCGCCGGACTAAATTTTAGAAGGTCAAATGGAGTGTTAAATGGAATAATTTTGCCATCTACGAAAAAACTTGTGGAGGCCTCATTCCAGGTTAGCTCCTCCGTAATACCCAGTCGATCGATAAAGTTGACCAGATCATGATCTTCCCGGCAAATAAAATGGTAATACTTTTCTACCGGGACACCCATCAATTCCACCGAACCAGCTAAACCACCACTCGAAACCGATGATTCAATAACGCGGACTTTCCAGCCAAAACTCGAGAGGCAGTAGGCTGCCGTAAGACCGGTCACACCGGCGCCAATTATGTTAACTGATTTCCCTGTCAATTTAATACATCACTTTTCGAACAAAGTCCTTGGTATCA
>JBFXII010000241.1:0-5371 GCA_050176095.1 Desulfomonilaceae bacterium | reverse complement strand
CAAAAGCACCCCCGTGGCCCCAAAAAGCCGCAGCCAAAGAGGGTTGCCATGAAAGACAAACCACACGTCTCAACCGCGAGAATACTCGCGGAGAGAAGGAAATAGAAGTACTACCTTGAAAGGGCTGCTTGAGATACACCTAATAAGTTGATTCCTTTTCATTTGCGCCCATCGCTTCGCGAACAAAACATTATCCTGTCACTCCTGTTGATCCTGTCTAATAATTTCTTTTAGCCCTTGTTCCTCTTTGGTGTAGGTCTTGCCGCAGGCGAGGCAGTCGAGTTCTTCGGTGAGCCGTTCGCCGCACTGGCACATCCAGCCGACGGGCCGGGCCGGGTTGCCCACGAGGGATGGGGCACGTTCTTCACATTTACACATTTGAAGCTGAAATTTGAACCGGTAGAGAAGGGAGGGAGGAAATCTCCCTCCCCCTCCTCAAACCGGACGTGCGGATTTCCCGCATCCGGCTTTTCTGAAGACTCTCGCCGCGTTTGTTGTAGTGTGTGGATAATGGGGGACGTCCGTACTTTTGTTACTTTATGCTCCTCACAGAGCCTTTTTATCAATGCCAAGTTGTTTGAGGACACCCGAAATGGTTCCCGCCTTCAAGTCTTTTTCACCCCAATCAGGAATCGTCGTTCCTTTCCCTGTATCCGGGTTTATCCATTTTCGATGCGATCCTCCGCCACGACGGGCTATCTCCCGACATCCAATCGCACGCAGCTTTTTGGTGAATTCTCTGTAGTTCATCCTTCAGCCATAACCAGCGACTCAAACCATACGGGGTCCTGGGCGTGATCGGCTCGTAAGTTCGCTGGAAATTGTTTTCCCATATCTTCGTAGAGTTCAATAACAGCTGAAAGCGCATCATGAACGCATTTACTCAGGTCGTCGAGATCATCGATTTCAGTCACCAATTCAGGAACCAATGGACTAGTTATCGTCCAGCCACCTTCTTTTTGTGGTTCGAGAACCAAGGGAATTTTCATCATTGTTTTCATAAACGATAACCTCCCTATATTAACTGTTGTAGTTGTGTAGTGGGGTCGGACCTCAGGAAGCATTTGAATTGACTAAAGAATCGCTCAAAAACAGCCTCATGTAAAGTCGGCAATGGACCGCTTTGGGTGTAATGGGGGACGTTCTTCACATTGACACATTTTAAGCTGAAATTTGAACCGCTGACAGCATGTAATAGGGGAGGCTGGCAGTTTGGTTAGTTTATTTGGCACGGATTACGCGGATGACACGGATGCCTCGTTGTTGGAGGTTAGAGGCTGGAGGGAAAGGCGGGTTATTTGCCCTTTCCCCGGAGATAGTTCATCAGGCCGTTTAGTTTGCGGTCTATTTCTTCACATCGATTTCGGACTTCTATTGCCTCATTTTCACCGAAAAGCTTTCTTCTCCGAAATATTTCATTCAATGTTACGACTTCATACAGCGAGCCCTGTGCAATATGAAGGAATTGAATGAACTCTTTTTTGTATTGGCGGCCTTTGCCTTCCGCAAACGTTCAACACTGCGCATAGTAAGTCAGAATCACAAAACGCAGTAAGAATCATCCGGCCCCACCATCCTCTTTTCGGTCAAACGGTCAACCTTGTTAAGATATGGGAGCACAAAAAGAAACGCTATTATGTAATTGAACTTTCAGATAAAAGCCATACCCGAATTCCGCTCCACTGGGCTGACAATACGAAAGCGCCTTTAATCGAACCTCCCCACTCCGATCAGCTTTTTTCTGTCCAGTCAATCAGAGAAATCACCTTCCTCATACGCAACCTGCAAAATAGAAGTTCAAACGACTCAATCAGAAGGCTATCCTTTCCATATCGTTCATCAAAGGAGGATAGAAATGGAAAAGCAGATGGCCTTCTTCCAAATGGAGGACAACGATGAATCCACCATTTGGCCCCAATTGCCGGAAGAAAACCGACAAAAAATTGAAGATATCTTCGCACAAATTCTTATCAAATTTCTCAGTTCATCATCTGCGGAGGTAAAAAATCATGAAAAATGACAGCAAAATATCACCTTCTCATTTAAACCGAAACGCCTATATCTATATTAGGCAGTCCACTGAGCATCAAGTTCGTGAAAATATTGAAAGTCAACAACGCCAATATGGCTTAATTGATCTGGCTAAACAATACAAATGGAACGAAGACTCCATCATTGTCATTGACGATGATCTGGGTCGATCTGGAAGCTCTACCACCGGAAGAACCGGCTTCGCTAAATTAGTCGCTGATGTCGCACTAAAAAAAGCAGGGATCATTTTTGGTCTTGAAGTCTCCAGACTTGCAAGAAATAATAAGGACTGGTACCAACTTCTGGACTTATGTTCCCTTACCGCTACTCTTATCGCAGATGCAGACGGCATTTATGACCCATCTTCGTTTAATGACCGCCTTTTGTTAGGTTTGAAAGGGACCATGAGCGAAGCGGAGCTATATATGATAAAAAGCAGAATGTTGCAGGGCCTCTATCACAAGGCCCAAAAAGGAGAACTCAAATTTAAACTGCCTGTGGGTTACCAGTTCGATCCCGACGACAACATTATTAAATCACTGGATGAAGAGGTGACCCACATTATCGACTTAACCTTCAAAAAGTTCTTCGAGATCGGTACCGTCAACGGTGCACTGAAATATCTTTTGGGGGAAAACCTTCGATTTCCACGTCAAGCTGCATTTGGAAAAAAACTTCGCTGGGTCCGCCCCTATTATAAGGCTGTTCGTGATACCCTTGGAAATCCACTCTACGCTGGAGCCTACGTTTTTGGTCGAACCAAAGTTGTCAAAGAACTGGATGAATTCGGGAACCAAAAATCACGACAAAAAAAGCAAGATATAGAAGATTGGGATGTAATCATTCACGATCATCATCCCCCTTATATTTCATGGGATCAGTATTTGAAAATACAAAACCAGATAGAAACGAATACAAGCCCACCCAAATTTATGGCAAGCCAGGTCGCCCGTGAAGGATCTGCTCTTCTTCAGGGATTGGCGCGTTGTGGAAATTGCGGTAGATCCATGCACGTAACCTATCATGGTCAAGGCAAGAGATCTTATCCCTCTTATGTCTGCAATACAGCATATCGCAACTTTAGTGAGCATTATTGCCAGGCGGTTGGAGGCCGCAGGATCGACGAGGCGGTATCAGACACATTCCTCCAAGCGGTATCTCCAGCGAGTTTAAATGTCCATCTCAAAGCCCTTCAAGAAATCCAACATCAACAAGATATGGCCCTCGAACAATTGCAGCTCCAGTTAGAAAGATCTCAGTATGAAGCAGATCGGGCTTTTCGGCAATTTGATGCTGTAGAGCCAGAAAACAGGCTCGTCGCCAGAACTTTAGAGCGACAATGGAATAATTCCCTGAAACTCACCGAGGAACTAAAAACACGCATCACAGAGCGCAAAAAAATATTTGAAGAACGATTGTCAAAGATCGAAGAACAAGAGATACGTCGTTTAGCTCACAATCTCCCAGACATATGGAATGCGCCTACCACATCTGATAAAGATAAAAAAATGCTACTCCGAGCTGCAATCCAGGAAGTACAATTGACAAAACAGGACCGTGACGTTACAGTCAAAATCCTCTGGATAGGTGGAGCTGTAACCGAACACATTGTCCATCTTCCCAAAATAAGAAGTAAAAGACATACATCTCTCGACTTGGTAGAACTGGTTCGTCAGCTATCCACAAAATTCAATGATAATCAAATAGCCCGCATCCTTATACGCCAGGGCCGCAAAACAGCCACTGGACTGACCTTTAACGCCCATAACGTGGCAAATCTCAGAAGGAATTATGGTATTCCACGATACAAAAAACCGAAAGTTGAAAAGCCACAAACCTATACAGCCCAACAGACTGCCGATATGCTTCAGGTCAGTACGCCAACCATTCACCATTGGCTGAAAGCCGGTTTCATAAAAGGCGAACAAATCACTGAAGGTGCACCTTGGGAGATTTCCTTGACAGATGACGACATTAAACGCCTTACGGCACAGGACGCACCCGAAGGATGGCTCCCTTTGGAGCTGGCAGCAAAGGACCTGGGCGTCAGCAAACAAACCGTCCTTAATTGGGTCAAATCCAAAAAACTCGAATACATCTATGTCACCAAGGGAAAGCAAAAAGGGCTGCGAATCAATACAATATCAACCACTTATAGAAACCAACTCCGCATTTTTGCTTAAATTTTCCTTATTGGAGTTTAGTATGAAACCATCGCTTCGGCTATGTTCTGTGCCGGGGAGGTTACAGCCGCCTCGATCTGGCTAATCAGCCGCATGTGCTTGTTTGCAGGAAAACGTTCCAGAATTGCCAGTACATAATCCGCCAAATCCAAAGATAGCTGGTAGACATCCAGTTTTTCAAACGGAAAAACATAGCCCGCCGATCCTTGCCTCAAACCTCCAACCTCCAACCTCCCTCCTGTCCGCCCTTCGTTTTCTTCGTTAACTTCTGTGAGATGCTCTTCAAGCAGCCATACGGAGATCAAGCTTGGTTATACGTGACCGTACCGGCTTGAGGTCGATAATGTTGACATATACGATTTGATTATCCGCCTCAGCCACGCTCTCAGCGGTTTTTCTCGCCCAGTTATTGAATTCCTCATCCCCTTCAATATTCATAACGATCAATGCGTTGTCGGGTATCTTCTCCGCAAAGTCGGGATGCTCCAGCACATACCTGTCAAACTCCTTGACAAGCTGAAGATTTTTTTCCACAAATCCGCTATGTTCTTTCATGGAAAACCTCCTCTCAAGAATCTGTCCCTGTACAACGCCCAATTCTCGTTAATGTCGTCATCCGCCAGGGCCAAAGCCTCTTCATAGTCAAGGAACAAATTCATTTTCCTGCATCTGCCCTCTACATTGTAGGAGTCTTTGTGTGCATACCCATGCGCACAATCATACCGTAATACCTCTTTCCAAACAGCCCCGCATTTGATCTCTAACTGTACCATGAATTGCACAATCTTGCCATGCTCTGAAAAATGATGATGCCTTTTTCTCGCATCTATATCGAGCAATATGAGATAGCGCTTCTCTTTCACAACGTTCACTTCTAAAAAGGCAACGACGGGAAGAAAGTTTAGACAGGATTGACGGGATCTTCAGGATTGTTTTGTTTCATTTTGAATTTCCGGACGAAATTCAAAATACGAAATCGCTTCGCGAAGGAAGACTGCCAAACAGGCCTAAACAGGTGCGTCTCCTGTATTTGCCGAAGGCAATGGCTCTTTCTCCTTTTCGTCCGGAAAAGGAGAAAACATCCGGTCAATCCTGTAGATCCTGTCCGAGATGTTTTTGTTTTTGACAGGATTTACGGGATTTTCAGGATTTTTTTG
>JBFXII010000240.1:0-5405 GCA_050176095.1 Desulfomonilaceae bacterium | reverse complement strand
TTTATGACGGACAAGCGCAGATTGGACTGCTTTGTTCCGAGAAACAGGCGATAGACGCCACTCTCAAGTCAATATCTAGCGAAGACAGCCGTTTTAGTCCTGTAGCCGACAGGTACTGGAATGCAAGAGGCGGGTCATCCTCTGACGGTGGAGCGTTCATGTTTGATCTACGTGCTGATGATTCAGGTCAGATGGAACTTACCTGCCGCGACAAGTTCGGGTCACTTGTTGAGATTGAAAAAAGAAAGCCTTTGAATATTCAAGAAGTAGTTAAAAAGCCTTTTGATGTTGACTTGCTTAGTTCAGAATTACTTGGGCTTCTTAAAAAGAATAACTCCAGGGACATTTTCCGAATGTTCGAGGAGCGAGCATCTTCGTGGGATTACAACACTCTCAGGTGGATCATTTCCCAGATAGGAAAATACGCTCGAAGAGATGGTGAGCTAATTTTTTGCGCTACCGAGTCCTTGACCAGGATCTTGGACAAAAAGATTCCATTGGGAGACAAGAAGCGTTCCGCTTTGGTCTGGTTAATCAATGAAGAGCTTAATTCAATATTCCGATCGATCCCCCCGATAACTGAGACACTAAAACTCGGGTATCTCACCAGAATCGATTATGCCACCAGAGAAGCTCTTAGGCCTCCTTTAGCCATTGAAAGGGCTTTGATGGTTGATGCGAGCAATTTTGAACCCGAGGGCGACGAATGCGACTCAGTTCTTTTGGCGGAAGCATACAGGCTTGGGTGGAGAAACTTCGTTGTTTTCGACCTTCGAGGCCAGAGATTCGAGGGCTGTGGATTTGGTCCCATGACAGAGGGTGTTCGCGTTGATCTCTATGGTTCATCAGGGGATTATGTGGGCAGTGGCATTGACGGAATGGAAATACACATACATGGCAATGCCCAGGACCAGATCGGCCAGATAATGAAAAGGGGCACACTGGTAATTCACGGTGACGTGGGACAGTGCTTCATGTATGGCGCCAAGGGTGGAGCCGTCTATGTTTTGGGAAATGCGGCCGGGCGTCCGTTAATAAATGCCGCTGGGAAACCCAGAGTAATAATCAATGGAACGGCTTTGGATTACCTTGCTGAGAGTTTCATGGCTGGTGATCCTTTGAACGGTGGTGGATTTGTTGTAGTTAATGGCCTGACTTTTGATGAAGATGGGGTCATTTCTTTTCTAGCTAGGCCTTATCCAGGCTCTAATTTGTTTTCTCTAGCCTCAGGTGGGGCGCTTTACGTTCGGGATCCGTACGGGCAGATGGTGGAGGAACAACTCAACGGTGGAGTCTTTGCCGATTTAACTGTCGCTGATTGGCGTCTTATTCACCCATACCTTAAGGAAAACGAAAAGCATTTTGGTATATCGATCAGCAAGCTTCTCACTGTAGACGGAGAACTTAAAAAGCCTAATGAGGTTTATAGAAAGGTTACAGCAGCCCCTCTTGCGGCGTTAGCTCAAATTCCAAGCACTGATGATTCAGTCTGGGATGCGGATGGAGCTGCCGCTTAGAGTAGTAAAGAAACTTTTCGAGAATTCTAAATAGAGGCCCATAGGGCCTCTTTTTTCTTTCCGCCTACAATATTGCTTTTCATGAGCTTCGTAGTTCAAGACATGATAAAGAAATATTGATCATTCGAAATTAGGTTCCGGAGACATCAAATGCAGTGGAATTATAGAAAGGTCAACAACAAACAAACAGGCGATTCAACAGATGGATCTAGCATGCCCCAAAAGGATTCCTTGATGGAACATCACGAAAATCGCCGTATGTTCGATTACATAGCCCCATACTATGACAAGACCAATAGGATACTCTCATTAGGATTGGACCATTACTGGAGACACAAAGGTGTCAGAACTTTGATGTCAACTCAGGCGCAATTGATTCTAGATGTAGGCGCGGGCACTGGGGATATCGGGATAAAAATAGCAAAGGATTATTGTGATACGACAATTGTGGGAATAGATACTTCCTTGATGATGATGCAAATAGGGTTGGAGAAGGCAAGAGGCAAAGGCCTGGGGAATAATATTACTTTCTGCTCAGCAAATGTGCTTGATTTATGTTTTGAGGACAATATTTTCGATGGCGCAATTACCTCATTTTGCATACGAAATGTTGAAAATCGTCAATTAGCGTTGGATGATATTTTCAGGGTATTGAAACACGGCGCCAAACTGGTCATTGTCGAGTTATCGCAACCCCAAGGCGGAGTAATGAAGCCTCTTTTCAAAATATATTCCAAATTGGTTACACCGTTGATAACCGGTATTTTTTCATCCGTTTCCGCTTATAATTAACTCACCGAATCCATGGCTGACTTTCCAAAACCCTCACATTTCAATTTATTACTTCAGGAAGCCGGTTTTGAGAAAATACGCTATTTTCATCTGACTTTTGGTATCGTAACTGTTTATGAGGCTAGAAAACCGGCCTAATTTCATAGTGTTTTCTTGATTTCAGCCTTTATTAGATTAATACATTTGGTTACAGGGATTTCTTTGGGACAGGCTCTTGTGCATTCAAAATGATTCACGCATCCCCAGACGCCACCTGGGTTGTTTAGTTGAACCATCCGTTCATGTTTTTGTTCATCTCTGGAGTCGAAGATTCGTCTGAAGGCCTGTACTAGAGGAGCAGGGCCCTTAAATTCGTCATTTTCGTTGACCACCGGACAAGAGGCTGAGCAACAGGCGCAAAGGATGCAGCGAATGGCCAAATCCATTTTCTTGCGGTCTTCAGGAGACTGCAACCTCTCCTTTTCAGGCGCGTCAGAAGCCAGAAGATAAGGCCTTATTTCAGCAACACGATCGAAAAAAGGGGTCATATCAACTATCAGATCCTTAAGCGGTTTGAAGGATGGCAGAGGTTCGACAATTATTTCATTAGTTTCAAAGTCTTTGACCAGTTTTTGGCAAGCTAGTGCGCATTTACCGTTTATCCTCATCGCGTCTGACCCGCATACGCCATGAGCGCATGACATTCGATAGGAAAGAGATCCATCCTTGGTCCATTTTATACGGTTCAGGCAATCAAGGACTCTCTCGGTTCTTTTGGCCTCAATAAAATATTCCCTGTAGTAAGGTTGAGAGTCAATTTCGGGATCGTATCTAAATATTCTAAATTTGAGCTCCATCAATAGGTCCTCGCCTTTGGCTGAAAACGAAAAATGTTAACAGGCTTGTAAAAGATTTCGGTTCCTTCTGAGTTTTTTACGATCATGGTATGTTTGAGCCAGTTCTTATCGTCTCTTTCAGTAAAGTCTTCTCTGTAGTGGGCCCCCCTACTCTCTTCCCTGGCAATTGCTGATTTTAGTATGGTTTCTGCCAGACCAATTAGACATTCAAGTTCGAGAACTTCTGTTAAATCGGTGTTATATCTAGGAGACCTGTTTTCTAAGAATACATTCTCGTACCTTTGCTTGATTGACTCCAATTCAGAGAGTCCTTGTTTCATGTCCTGGGCATTCCTGAAGACGGAGCATTTTCCCATCATCATTATTTGAAGGTCATTCCTGATCGAAAACGGTCTTTCCCCCGATTGTCTGGACAATAGGGCATCGAGGCGTTGTCTTGTATTGTTTTCCAAAGAGCCGGTGTTTTCAGCCAAGCTTAGCTCTGGTAGCTCTTTCGCTATCATTTTACCCGCCCTACGACCAAACACTACCAGATCCAACAAGGAATTAGTCCCTAGTCTGTTAGCGCCGTGCACTGAAACGCATGCTGCTTCACCCGCCGCATAAAGACCGGCTATGGGTTTGTTATGGCGATCAAGAACTCTTCCGTCCAGGTCAGTTGGAATTCCGCCCATCATGTAATGGCATGTTGGGGTCACGGCAATAGGTTCCTTAACAACATCCACCCCTAGGTATATCTTGGCAAATGAAGCTATGTCGGAAAGTTTTTCGGCGATTTTTTCAGCTCCAATATGTGTCAGGTCAAGGTTTACATAATCATCGCCATTAATTCCCCTACCCTGCCTTATTTCTGTCCATATGGCCCTGGAAACCACATCGCGGGGCGCCAGGTCCTTCAGGCTAGGAGCATAAAGCTCCATAAATCGTTGTCCCGAATCGTTTCTTAAAATCCCGCCTTCGCCGCGGGTAGCTTCACTAATGAGGACCCCCAGGCCGTGGATTCCAGTGGGATGAAATTGGACGAACTCCATATCTTCCAAAGGGACACCTGCCCGATAGGACAGGTAAACTCCATCTCCAGTGTTGGAAAAGCAATTTGAATTGGTTTTATACACCCCTCCAAATCCGCCCGTAGCAATCAATATGGCTTTTGAACGTAAAGTATGTAACTCACCAGTGGCTAGCTCATAGGCGATCAATCCGTTGATTTTGCCTTTGTCGATGATCAGATCAACTATGGAGAATTCGCTAAAGACTTGAACAGCCTTTTCAACGGCTTTTCCATAAAGGGTATCCAGAATGACACGCCCGGTTCTATCAGAAGCGTAACAAGCTCTTTTTATCGGACCTTCTCCGAAGTTCCGGGTATGTCCGCCAAAAGCCCTCTGGGCAATTCTACCGTCCGGAGTTCGGTTAAAAGGCGCCCCCATATGTTCTAATTCATAGACGGCTCTTTCTGCGTCTTTAGCCAGAGTCTCAGCGGCATCCTGGTCAGTCAGGTAATCACCACCTTTGACGGTGTCGTACATGTGCCATTCCCAGGAATCCGGTTCTTCATTACCAAGGGCTGCCGAAATGCCGCCTTGAGCTGCTCCGGAATGAGACCGGGTAGGAAAAACTTTGCTAATAAGCGCTACTTTGGCGGTGGCAGGTATTTCCAATGCCGCCCTCAATCCGGCTAATCCCGATCCGACTATCACCACATCATGAACAAATTCCATATTCGATTTCCATCCTGTGTGACCTAGCATTAACGATGGCCCGAAAGGCCGAATCCAACTGTGATCACAGAATCGCCATCGTCAAAACTAGTTTAATTTGGAGACGGTTACAGCGACAGGCGGTCTATTGCTTTTCTTCGGGTCTTTCCTGTAGTGGTTCGTATTCGCACCCCATCAATCCACAATAATTGCCAACATACTGAGCTTCTGGCCTGTAAAGCATGGGTTTCTCCTGGGCCTCGCCGAATTTTTCTTCAATTACGTGGCTGCACCATCCGGCAATTCTGGAAATGGCAAAAATTGGTGTGAAAAGATCTCTCTCTATGCCCATCATGTGATAAACCGGAGCGCTGAAAAAATCCACATTAGGCCGTATTTCCGTTTTGCCTCTCCTATTGAATTCGTCAGTGGCCACACGCTCTATGGTTTTTGAAAGTTTATCCCAAATTTCTACACCTGAAGTTGCGGCTAGTCTGGTAGCCATCTGTTTCAAATACTTGGCCCGAGGATCCATTGTCTTGTATACAGCGTGTCCCATT
>JBFXII010000239.1:0-5417 GCA_050176095.1 Desulfomonilaceae bacterium | reverse complement strand
AGGACCCGATCCTTTCAATTGCAATTGGTGAGCTCAGTGAATCAACAAGTTCTAATAGTGTAGTCTCGCCCTCACCAATCACAGCGAAATCAGCGCCCGTGTAGTTGAGGCTTTGTTCTGGTAAAACAGTAGGATGACTTCCCCCAAGGATTACGGGCAAACCCTTGAGTTTGAGCTTGTGCGTAATGAGTTTGACGGTGTCCATGGATCCTGAATTACACGTGATACCTACAATATCTGGCTCATGTGACAAAATTTGAGCTTCGATTTCTGACCATACCGAATGATTTGGATTATTGAGAATCTCAATCATTCCAGGGATTGAGTTGTGCATTATTGTTTCAGGATCTTCCTTCGACAACTCACCACTTCTCGGTCCCGCTCCTTTGACACATTCACCGTCCACAATGGAGACGGAATGCTTGCCGGTCTTTTCCACAAAAGTAGCAAGATAAAGTAAGTTTAGAGGATACGTCTTCATTTTAGGCGTGGTAACGCCGAACAACGAATAAAATGGTGGTCGAACTAAAACTAGTTTCATAAACTATCTCATCCAAATGTTAATAGTGATCAGTTTCAGACCAGCAATTTCTTGAATATATTAGCGTAGACTTCAGCACGCCGATCCCATGAATGCTCGGTGGCCATAAAATTCATGACAGCGGCTCTGTCCGTTTTTACACAATCTAAAAGAACCTTTCTGGATGCTTCAATAAGTCCGTAAATATCTCCAAAATCGAATATCAGACCAAATCCCGTTTGCTCAATTAATTCATTGTTTATTATTGGCGATTCTGACACAACGGGCAAACCGCCTCTTAAGTAATTCAATATCTTGGAAATGTCATTGTCAAATCTGTGGGGCCCTGTAGCGAATGCCAAGCCAAGATCAGCGTGATATATATAATTCCAGATCTGGTTTTCAGGGAGCTCACCGTGATCAATGATTGTAGGGTCAAGCACACATGAATCATCTCCACCATACATACACGCCTTATTTAATCCTATCAAATTAACCTTAGCCACATCTTTAAGATGGTATGCGGTCAAATTCAACATTTGAACCATTCTTGGGGCAGCAAGGCTTCCTAGAAATATTATGTTCTTTCTGGTTGCCTGAAAGGGACTTTTGCCAGGCAACGGAATAACTGCAGGACAACCAGTCGGAATTACAAACACTTCCGGAAAATCACCATAGATGTTTATCCAGCGTTGTCGATTCTCCTCATTGTTGACTATCAAAACGCTAGCTCTTTGTTTAATGATATCCTGGAGTTCAAGTAGTTCCTTTCTGTTTGCTTCATCCCTCTCTGGCAATTTATGGTCGATTACTCGAACTATTCTTGACACCACCGGTCCTTCAAACTTTTTCAAATATTTCACGGACCAATGATAAGAGGTTTTAATAAGATCGTATCGACGGCTATCCTCCAAAATTTCAACAGGCTTAACTCTAACACCATTTTCAAGGGTTCCAGCATTTTTTATGGGCGCTATAATTTCTACATCGAACCCCAGCTTGCTAAAACTTGAACTCATAGATCGGAGGCGAACTTGATCTATACCTGTTGCGGAAACAAACGGATTCTTGTGAAAAACGATCCCTATTTTTTTTAGAACCCCTATCATCGACCTCTAGCCAACCAACTCAAAAGATCTTTAAGTTTTGCAGTCAATCTGCTAAAAGATTTTTATGATCTTTATAAGGCCATATAATAGTTCAATGTCTAACGAAAAGCCAACCAGCAACTAAATGATGAAAAAGATCAAACTTCTAATTACATCACCGGAATTCCCCCCAAAACAATGGGGTGGGTTGGCTCGAACAGTTGAAAAGGTAGCATTTCATGCCTCAAGTCTGGGTTTCGATGTCCATATAGCCTGTTTCGAGATAGAACCAACAAATTTTATTCTTTTGGACGAGAACGTAGAATACGAGAACTGTCGCGGAATTAATGTGCATCGAATCAAACTTGGAGCGGAGAACTTTCTTGATTCGGAAAGAGAATTGTGGGACTGCCCTCACAACTTGACTTTACAGATGATGTATCAATCTATTGATAAGCTGGACTTGAATCAAAATTTTGATTTATTCCATTCGTTCTTCTTGTACCCGGTTGGATACATAACGGGTTTGATTGCGAAGAGACGATCCCGGCCAGCTATTGCAACAATCGTCGGAAACGACATAAAAAAATACATTTTTAGCCCCGAAAAAGTTGCTCTTGCCAAGAGTGGTCTGGAAAATAGCTGCATCGTAGTTGGACTCAGCAACGATTTAATCGACATGGCCGATGCTCTGACCCCTATCAAACATAAGTCCCAGGTGATTTTTAATTCGGTTGTCATTCCTGAAGAGACATGGAATAAAAACCGCAGCAATGAATGGATCATAGGCGCGGCGGGTATCTTTAAGTACGCAAAAGGATTGCCGTATCTTTTTAAAGCCGTTGAACAGCTGTCGAAAAAATATCCGATTCGTCTATCACTAAAAGGACAACTTAGAAATTCTGAAATTGATATTTATCACTACATGATTGATAAATTAGCAATATCTGATTTCATTGAAAAACCAACTCCCTTGCCCCATGAGGATATTTTTAGCTGGATCATGGGATTGGACGTTTTCTGCTTGCCTTCATTGACTGAAGGATGCCCAAACATACTCATGGAAGCGATGTCTTGTGGAGCGCCTTGTGTAGCTACTAGAACCGGCGCTTGTGACAAACTGATTGATGATGGAGTTAACGGATTAATCGTTCCATGGGGAGATTCAAAGGCTTTGGCTGAATCTATCGAATTCATGATCACAAATCCTGATACCGCACGTCGAATGGGAAACCAGGCCAGACTAAAGATGTCTGATTTTTCAGTAAGACTTGAACGCTCAAAATGGCAGGAAATCTACTCTGGTTTTGGCAGATGACAGAATTGCGTTATATTAACTATATATTTGAGTCTAGAACTCATCGCCTAATTGGTTGTACTAGAATATGGATATGAAGCCTGAGAGAAAAAGGTACCCTGAAGATCATTGGATTAGGTCACATGACAGTGTGAAAGCTCTTGAGGCCTACCTTGATCAACAAAGTAAATCTTATAGCGTTGTTAAAAACAACTTCATTATGGAACTCTTAGGCAATCTGGATGGCAAACGCTTTCTTGATTATGGCTGTGGCGCTGGAATGTTTGCGGTTCACGCTGCAAAACAGGGCGCTATAGAAGTAGTTGGTGTCGATGCCGAAGAATCAGCTTTAGCCACGGCGAGGTTCTTCGCTAATCGTGAAGGAGTGGGCTCCAGGTGCGCATTTGTTCAAAGCAAAACTTTTCCTAGGCTGTCAAGATCCAAAGGTTTTGATGTCATCTTGCTCAAAGATGTAATAGAGCATGTTCCTGATGACCAGGATTTGGTCGAAACCGCGGCCAAATATTTAGCTCCTGCCGGAATAATGGTAATAAGTACTCAGAATTCTTTGTCTCTGAATTATCTGATTGAAGGAACTTATCATAGAAAAATTCTTGGGAATGAATCCTGGTTGGGATGGGATGATACCCATTTGCGGTTTTACACTTCCTTAAGTCTAAGCAGGATACTTCGTAGAGCTGGATTAGAACCGCAGGCTTGGCGTTCAGTATATATAATACCGCACAAGATCCCCAAACCAGGGACTCGAGGAAAAAAATTTTACAGAATTGAAGCCTTCAGTTGGCTCGATAAGACTTTAGGGGCAGTTTTTCCCTATAATCGTCTTGGTTGGAACATAATAGTTAGCGCTCAGGATAGTGGATTGATCAGTAGTAAATCTAATATTAAACCCGTAATTGAACGCGTGGCGCCTGCCGCTACTGTTTCCATCAACAGAGAATCACTCAGACTCAAATAAGAATCCCCGTTCTTCTGATTTCCCCACTTGTTTTCTCCTTACTATCCCATTTGGCTCCAACACATAGAGTGTGTCGTGGGGACAACGAATCACCCTGGCAAGGTCCTGCTCCAGTTGTAACCAGAGTTTTAAAAAAACCCTATTTAGGCCGGCATGCGCAACAACCAGAATTGAAGAATGCACCTCTTGGTCTGTTATCTCATTTACGAATTCCTTCACACGATCTTCTGCATCTTCGTAACTCTCGCCTTTCGGAGGTCGATCATGCCAGGATTCTCGAAGTGTATAGAACCACCCTTTAACATCACTTCGTCGCAGGCCTTCCCAAATTCCACAGCTTAATTCAACTATGGACGACCTGAACTTAATTGGTAGACTGAGTTCCTGAGAATAAACTGAGCCAGTGTAGGCAGATCGACCCAAAGTACTGGCATAGATAATACTAGGATTCTCTGGCTTGGCTAGATCGGGTAAAAGCCTAACTTCGGGAACCCCCAAGTAAGTTAGAAAAGAATCAGCGCGTCCCTGTATGAATCCGTCACGATTGAAAACGGTTTGCCCATGTCGTGCCAAAATGATTTTTTTACTGTTCCGACTCATAATAGTTAGAAGATTGTTCTCTTGTAATTATCAACTGAGGCAACAGTATTTTTTATCATCAAACAAAAGTCATTTAACACATTTTATGATAATGTTCGATGCATGAGTAAATTTTCTTCTGTAGTCAAAGCTGGTTTATGTTCGGGTTTTTGGCTGGGTTATTCACCGGTTGCCTCAGGAACTGTTGGCACAATTCCGGCGATTATTTTTTACCTTTGGGTAGCAAGAAATTTCTCTGCATCTTTACAGACCCTTATGTTATTGCTTGGATTAATAATGGTTTCAATTTTAACGGTTGCCTTGGGGCCATGGGCAGAATCCTATTGGAACAAAAAAGACCCGTCAAAATTTGTTTTGGATGAAGTGGCCGGATTTTTGTTCACTGTTCTGTTTTTTAGAACCCCGGATATGACTCTAACCTTTATTTGGGCTTTTTTAGCAACACGGTTTTTCGACATCGTCAAGCCACCGCCAGCCTTTCAAGCCCAAAGCGCGCCAGGTGGTTGGGGTATCCTCCTCGATGATTTGATTGCCTCCTTTTACGCGGCAATTTTTCTTCACATGGCAAATTGGGTTTTCCCTTGGGCATTCGGATCAACCTAAAAGACAAGCTCAGACTCACCCAGTTGAAATCGGTCAAGTCAAAACAAGATCACCTCAATAAATGACAAGCAGACGATTATAATCTCGAAAATCACTTTTCTATTGACAACTTGAATCTTTAATGGTCTTATCATTTGTTACATTTTATGGAGGCTAGAACATGTACGCCATAATTCAAACCGGCGGGAAGCAATATAAAGTTTGTCCCGGAGACCAGCTAAAGGTTGAAAAGATCAAGGGAGAGCCTGGAGACAAAGTAGAACTTGGTCAAATTCTGGCGGTCATTGTACCGGATAATGTTAGGCTTGGATCTCCCATTGTTGAGGATGT
>JBFXII010000238.1:0-5448 GCA_050176095.1 Desulfomonilaceae bacterium | reverse complement strand
AGGCAAAGGTGGTTACAAAACGATCCTATGGATTTCGGACGTACGATGTATTGAAAATAGCTTTATATCATACACTTGGTGACCTGCCGACACCTAAAGCTACCCACAGATTCTGCTGAGGAACCGTATTGCTTTTTGAGCCACCGGTCAGCTGGTCGCCATTCTGATGGCCCAGTACCCAACAAGTGCAGATAGGGTGGCCGTCTTTTTTTCGGAGAGTTTGGGGCCACAAGTCTGATCTTTTATGACGTCATGAATAGTCGCCGCAATTGCCCGTTTCGGAAATTTATATAGACTGCTTCGAGCAATACCGTTTCTTGCTGATACAACTGAAGCTGAGTTACCCCGTAATAGTTCCGACATGGCCTGAAAACAGATGTCTTGGTGGGAGAGGCAAGAGACCTCGTTATGCCTCCATGCTTTATGGAGCGTAATTGCACAAATGATCGTTTGCGCAAGAAAAGGTGGAATGCAGAAAATAAAGGTATTGCGTGTTGCATAAATATATTGCATAAATAAAGTAATTGGCAACAGGTTTATGCAGCGCGAGGGGATATGCTTATTGGATATGCGAGGGTTTCAACTCAAGACCAGGAGACAGCGGCACAGATAGCCGCCCTTGAACAAGCTGGATGCGAGCGCATCTTTCAGGAAAAAGCTTCCGGCGGAAGATGGGACAGACCAGAATTGCATCGACTTATGGAGCATCTCCGCAAAGAGGATGTGCTTGTGGTCTGGAAGCTGGACCGTTTGTCTCGATCCTTGAAAGATGTGTTGGCCTTGATGGAAAAAATTAATCTGGCTGGCGCGGGATTCCGTAGCCTGACGGAATCCATTGATACGACAACACCTGCGGGTCGGATGATGATGCAGATCGTGGCGACTTTTGCAGAGTTCGAGCGTGCCATGCTTCGCGAGCGGACCCGCAAGGGGTTGGAACAGGCGCGGTCACAGGGCCGTATTGGTGGCCGACGCCCAAAACTTAACCTCCATCAGCAAAACGAAATCATCGCGTTGGTGCAAAACGGCCAGAAGACAGCGGCGGACGCGGCCCGATTGTTCAACGTTCACCCCGCTACCGTATCGCGCCTTTTAAGAAAAGCCAGAAGATTATAGTTTAGAGGCTTACAAATATAGCCGCCGACTCACATAAACGCGAATAAGGGTGGTTACCACTTAAGCAGGTTATTGTCGATCTCGGCTATAGGGGTGCATGACGTGGCAATACAAGTTTTCAATTTTCCAAGGCCGCCCCATCCCGGCAATTTGCTGAGTTTAATGGTTACATCCTGTTTGCTTAAGACTTCTCTAATAAAGTCATTTTTGAAGTTGCTGTATGTTTTTCGGTCGTCCGGAAAGCGTACCTGAAGTTCGTTTTTTAGCTCTTCATAACGTTTCCGCAGATTGGGGTCTTTGCAGAGGAGATTTCGGTACTGGAGATAGTTTTGCCATTGCACGTCATCAAGTGCAACGACGTGAAGATGGATGGTTCGAACATTCGGCTCAGATTCCCACACGAACAGATGGCCACCATTGCCTGCCCCATCACCGCGATAAAAATAGCCAATTTTTGTGAGCTTCCCGATCAATGCAGGAATTACGTCGAGGGATGACACAGATACGGCAAGATCAAGGATGGGTTTCGCGGACAGACCAGGAACTGCCGTGCTGCCTATATGCTGAACGTCAGCAATGAGTTCGCCACCAGCATCACGAACCAGAAGACAGGCATTGGCAGCCATATCGGCCCAATCTGGGTGATGGCCAACTAGTCGTACAGTATGTCGTTTCAATCCGATCATCTCATCAGGCCAATGAGTAATTCTGCTGATCTGTATTTGTTGTTGTGAATCAAATGATCCGGGCTTGTCCAAATTTCCGGCGCCGCTTCTGTGGAGATCGATCAATTTAGGACCGGATCCAAAATCAACCTGGGCAGCTTCACTCGGCGCAAAATCGAGAATAATCGTGGCTTTGGCCTGATCGTTGGGCAGGTACTGCAAAAATCGCCGCACTGCAGAATAACTGCCGGTGAAGCCGTGGTTGCGCACTAGGGCGCGATGAATGGTGGTGCCGTCGATCCCTTCGGCAACCCAGGCCTGGATCTGTGCTCGATAGGGCGCCACTGAGGAGGCGTTGCCTGCCTGTTGCGACCGTTAGGCAAAGGCCCTAGCAAACTCCGCCTCGCTGGGCAAAGGACGGGCCGGATCAAGCCAACCTTGCACAGGGGCTTTTTTGCGGACTTCGCCGCCGGCCTTACGTCTCCCGACGACACCCGTCCGGGCAAGATCGCGGTCTGACTCGCCGGACCGCATGTGGAATAGAATCTGTTGATACTGAAACATCTCGAACCTCCGATTGGCCATGGCTCCTCCATGAAAAATAGGAAGGTAGCCCGGTTGTCGAAAAGTTCAAGAAGGAAAAGAGGGGAAGTGGCGCCTTGCGGCGATCACCTTCTGGCTCCATTAGACCGATCAGGGACTAGCCCCATTAAACCGATCACGGGGTGGCTCCATAGGGCGGTCAGTAACACACCGCTTTGACAAAATCGGCGTCGGTAAATTGACTCCCTTGGTCGGTGTTGACAATCTCGGGTGAACTATGACGATTGAAGGCCTATTTTCCAATATCTCCAACTTCGAAAACGAGACCTCGGAAATCATGGATTTTATCATTTTGTATGAGAGAATTAAGAGACTGATCTAATTGCTCCACATAGCCTTGGCTCAAAATTTTTTTACCTTGAGCATCGACAATTCCGTTGCTTGAAAAAGAGATAAATCCATTATTGCTGTTGGTTCTTGCTATCCTTTTTCTAGGGTATTCGGCAAAGGTATTTCCTATTTTTGGTTGTAAAACCGATTTTGTTATACATAAAGCAACATATTGCCCAGTTTGAGTAAGTTCAATACCTTCCCAAGGATTAGGGGTTAGAAAAACTGTTGATTGCCGGAATAATGAATCTGTATATTCCTCAACACTTTGGTCGGGAGCAATTATATAGATTGTGAAATGTGCATCGCTTTTCCCACGACATTTGATAGTGACGATCTTGCTACTCCCAGAGGAGAGCTTAGGTAAATCTTTCGTATTATTATCTGGAGGAGATTGAAAAGAAATTCGATCTTTTTGCTCATGGGTTGAGAGGATAACTTCTAGGGAATCGATAGTGGTCTTGGGTACAAAAATAAACGTACTTAAAAACCAGGTTATTCCTGTTGCACAGGAAACACCAATGATTGATTTAATTATCCGACCGAATACCTTTGAATGAGGCTTATCCACCGGCGGAACATCTATTATTTTAGAAATTGACTCCTCAGTAGGAGAATTCTTGGTTTCAACCGCTTTTCGATGATCTCGAAGCCACGATTTGATCCCTTGGTAAGTTGGGTCTTCTCTTGGAAAAGTCCTGATAGCATATTCATCCCAACGGAGGTTCAAATAGGAACAAACTTCTTTTCTCACATAAGGGTCGTTTTCAGATTCAGTAAGGAATTTGTATCGTTCTGGCGGTATAGAGTAAAAGGAGACGAGATATGCCCCGTAATAATTAGGATTATATGCAGCGTCGATTGCATCTTCCTTGGTGCCTACATAAGCCGCATTAAGCATGTCAACCAGGAATAAAGTTCGATCCCAAATAGTCCATTCTTCCAAGACAGAGTGCGCTTCCTCAAAAGAGATTGCGAACAGATCATACCCATTATCGAAACAGCATGTACGTAGCTTTATCAAAGAGTGAGCGTAGGTTCGGTCACGAGGCTCACGCAACGTCAATTGATCGATAGTGGAACCACGCTTGATATCTGCGAGCAGATTTGAGGGAAGTCTATAGCTAGCATCATTTTTATGAAAGTCATCACTAATTTTGGATTGATTTTGTCCATCAAAGTCACTCGTTGAAGGAATTACATCATCAATCCATATTAAACGAAATTTCTGACTATCTTCTATTTTTTTTTGTTTTGGATTTTCATAAATTAAAATCATGATATTTATCCATGAATATATAAATAGATCTATATTTACAAGTCATTTGATATGAAAACTGATATTTTATAACTATGGCAGCAATCGTCTAATTGTACGAATCCAATAATGATCAGTAATTGATGGCTCAACAATTGTCCAATACTTAAGTAATTTTTTAAATTGTAAAATCTCATCAGTCTGCGCCCCATGACGTAAGGCCGTCCAGTCGACACGATGAGTGTCTTGAATATCACATGGATTGCTTACTGTAATCTCAGAATTATCAGTATTAATATTAATTAAGACAGATTCATATAATTCATATTTTTTATTATTTGATAGATTATATTTTATTGTATGTTGAAAAGATTCCTTGATAATTGAGCAAATTAATGTAAAAAAAAATACTCCTTCATCAGAATTTTTGAAATATGAATTTGGAAAAATAATCTCGTCTTTATTTAGGTCGCGTATTCCATTTTTTTCTATATGATAGTTGAAATATCTATCTTGTGCATAGATCCCTTCTTCTCTTAATCGTTCTTTTGCCAATAAAATAGCAACTTCCTTGATCCACATATTAAGTCCTGCAACTGTCAATCCTTGAACATGTAGTGTCGAAACAGTCGGTGCAGTTATAATATATGGTTTTAACTTTACAATGTTGTAGTTGTAAAGTTTCATCAAAGGCACTAGTAGACGTATTGGGAAATTAAAATTGATCAACTCCCCAGGTAATAACCCAGCTACCTCCGGGTTCCTTTCCAGCACATCCGTTATTGATTTTGATACAGAGCTAAATTGCTTTAAAAGTTGGGAAACAAATGTACCGTAGTCATGTGTCGCAGCCAACCTATCGGAGTTCTTCAGGGCACGATTAGCGAAAGAGATAAAATTTGAACGTACGTTTTTCCAAACCAGTAATCGAGTTGTTGCATTTATGCATTTTGTAAACTCTCGACTTGAAATATCGTCAAATCCGATAAAAACTTGTGCAATTTCAAGTGGTTCAACGCGATTATCGTACGACCAGAGGCTAATAGGCACCCCCGCTACCCAACCGAGGGGGTTGCCACGCATCGACCTTATCTGATCGGCTTTTTCTATAAATTGTGTGATGAAAAAATTCCAATTTGAGTCGACATTAAGGTTTGATGCTTCTCTAACCCAGTTAGTCTGCTCCAATTCATCTTCCGGATAACCCACGTCATTGGGAGTAATAGAAACAAACTCAAGCTTTTGCGTTCGGCGGATGGGATGATTACAAAATATACTTTTAAGTGAACGTTGGGCTTTAGGCAGCTGGGCATATATCACTCTTTGGTTGGTTGGGACGCGATATCGTGTTCGCATCCTGGCAAGTTCTTGTGCATTTTTGACCGCCTTGTCCTCAAACACAGGTAACCCAGTGTTGTAGACGCTATGTCCTCCGACCGTCCGTCAGGTCCCGTTTCCTTTGATAGTATTCTCCAC
>JBFXII010000237.1:0-5472 GCA_050176095.1 Desulfomonilaceae bacterium | reverse complement strand
CTCACAGCCGCGTGGCGATGATGACGGACGCGGGGCCGACCTCAAACCCGAAGATCACATGGCTGAGGCCGAGGTGGATGCACAAAAATAGTTGTCGTCAGTGCCCAAGAGTAATTGACGCCGAGCAGTCGTCAATCCCCACCTGCACGTCCCGGGGGCGCTCCTTGGCCTTCTTCCGCCCCTTCATCGGGTTTTTCTGGATCAGCTCCATCTCGATCCCGAAATGAAAGATCGCGTCCAGGTAGTCGCAGTACCGGTTCACGCTGGATTGGGACCGTGGCTTCTTCGTCTTGGTGCTGACGCCCTGCATCTGCTTGATAAACGGGACGATGTCCTTCAGGTACGTCATGCCGTCGACCAAGGTGTCCCGACCGAGGATGTCGAAGAACACATTTTTCAGCAGCTTATCCAGGCTGTAGATATGCTTTTCCGTTCGCCCTGACACCCGCAGGTGATCTAAGTACATCGTCGCAAGCTGGCCGAAAGTGATCCGTGTGGTAGGGGCGGCAACCGGAGCCACCGAGGCGGCATATGGAGCCAGTGGCGCAGCACTCGCCTCAACTGCTCCCACCGGAGCCACCATCGTCGCCACCTGGGTCACAGACGGACCCTGGACAACTCCCTGGACGCCAATGGCAACCATCGCAGGATCATGAACTGGCATACCTTTCTCTTTTGCCTGTCTTACTGCAAAGTCAAAAGCCTCGGCACGTAGGCGCGCCTCATCACCACGCCCAAAGGATTTATCTTTCCGTTTACCGTTCTCATGAAAATACACCATCCACCGTTCATCGCGCTGATAAACGCCCATAAGCACCTCCATATCTGGGGTTCATGTCTAATTTGAAGAATTCTGGCGAAAGACAGAAATGAAATGATTCGCAAATAAAGGGGATGTTACTCCCCTTGTTAAATGTTTAAATAGATTTCATTAAAACTTCTTCGACTTCCTCCTCCTTTACTCCGATGTACCGTCTCGTGATACTCGGGCTGCTATGATTGAGCCTCTTTGCTATCACTTCCCACGAAGTACCGTAGGTTTTCCGTTGGTGGTAACACCAGGTTTTTCGAAGCGTGTGCGCTCCGGCATTGATGTGTAGATTGATTGCATCACACCATTGTTGCACATACATGGTCACGGCATAAGTCGTTAGCGCGGAATTTGACCCTTTACGGCTCTTAAACAAGAAGTGTCCATCATTCGCCTCAACAGTCTTCAGATAGTCGTCAAGCGCCTCCTTGATTTCCTTGTTGACCATGAAGACATTCTCTTTACCTGTCTTTTTCTCTTGAATGACAATGCGATCACCAACATTGGCGTATTTTACATCCCCAATCTTCAAAGCCAAAATGTCTTGCACTCGCAATCCGCTATTGCATCCGAGAATGAACAACAGTCTGTTGCGAGGTTGGTCTGATAAGAGTTTCTTAATGCTCTTGATGTCCTTTAGATTAGTTATTGGTTCCACCTTCATAAAATCCTCCAATTTGGTTTTCCCTTTTGGGGAGACCGGAAACTGAAATTGAAAACACCTTGGCCAGCCCCCTATCCTCCAAAGACCTTGCTAGGCCGTTGTGTTCCTTGGACTTATTGCAAGATTCCTCCCCAATGTACGATATTGGGTAAAACCGTTCTTTCCTTGAAATACTAATATCTGTAGTTTTTTGACTAAAATCGCAAATATTTTTCGTAGAATCAGGTGGTGTCTATTAGATAAGTATTTCCATGAATATATCTTTCAAATAAGAATCTCTTTTGTCAAAATAAAAGTACATTGCTATTGAATGAGTTAAAAAGAAGAAATGCCATGCAGATAAACCACATGACATTTCAGTTGGAGTGTTATGGGAGAATCTTTGTCAGGATAATCTTTCCGCCATTGACATCGACAGAGAATTCGTCGTTTTCGTTGACTTCAAGATCACCAAGATCATAGGCCTTCAGGTTGATCTTCAGGATGCCCTGTTGATTCACCTTCGACCGCTTCGAGTCTTTGAGATAAAGTCCCTTCACCTCGTAGAGCACATGATCTGTGCTACTGAGCTTTCCAACGTGTTGTTTGAGGGTCTGCTTGTGTTTTATGCACATACGCTCCATTATTGTAGAAGCGTCCAGACCTTCCTTGACCAGTGCACGAAGAGTTTTCGGATCGTACTTCGATTCGATCTTCTTCTTCGTCTTCCCGTTCTGAACGTCAGTTGTATCAGCATTCTTAGCTCCCATAACAGCTCCTTTGCATAGAATTGTTACTTTCCATTATATATCTCTATGTAACAGTCAAAAACGCAGTAAAATGCGCATTTCTGGGGTGAAAATGTATCAAATTTCTCGTGATTCTACTGTGAAAATCGTAATTTGGGGCCAGGAGCCCGTCTCCTGGGTTTTTGCCCTCGGGGGAGCCCGAACCATAGGACAAGCCCCAAACTCTCAGGAGGAGCCCGATTTGGGGCCCTGTTTTTGGGCTGGCACAGGAGAAGATGCTGGAGGAGGGGAGTTGGACAAGAATTTTGCCGTTACTGAAAAAGAAAAAGGTCTCCAATGATGAAGACCTTTTAAAAGATATACTTTGCAAGTTACAGAGTTATATTCCATCTGAATTGTTTCAAATGGAATCCTAGCTCCTAAGAGTAGAAAGGAACCGTCACCAGTCCTAGCCCTCTGTTGCAACCGTACAAGTGGTTTTCCCACATACGGCTACGTCAATTGGTATTCGATGTATAAGAAATGTCTTATATTTTAAAGTAGTATTAATCTATGAAAATCTACTATAAACCTAGCAGCGGGTATTTTAATTGGGGCAAATATTTCTATAGCATTTTTTTAAATTCAATTTACTTGTTACACCGAATACCAATCGATAGTTTCTTGCAAACTTCAGACACCCTTATGAAAATCAAGCTCTTCTTCTCCATAAGAATTTTCCCATAAGGGTTTCCTTTGGTCAATTCCAATCCATTAAATCCATCCCGAGTCTAATCGCATCCATGTATTTAAACATGAGTCTACTTGAACTATCATGTTTTTAGAAGATTTATTTAAAATCATCAGATTTCAGTTTGCCATGAACTTCATCCGATACATAGGCCACCGTGACTTCTGTATTTTTATACATACGGGCTAGATTACATCTCAACCTTTTCCTTGTCTGGATTACTCCATAAACAAGTTGGTCATCCTTGGGAAGAAAGATTCGAGGAGAACGGCGATTTTTCTTGTAAAGTTCCCAAGGTATGTTTATTTTTCGATTTGATGTCCTTTCAAGTAAAGACACCTCCTAGGTCCATATACTAGGACTGGATTTGAAATCTACAAAGCACCCATGGCGTTATGTAAATTGCAAAGTTTTTTTCTATAGTTTATTTGCCATGTATTAATATCTCTAGGAAGTCAGCAAAAGTGACATTGCTTGAGAAATGAAGATGTTGTCCTTGTCATTCGTGTCAGGAACTGGTTGTGGTCGGGAAATCGCTGTGCTAAAAACCGATTGGAATCATTATGGACTCCACCTGGGATGATATTTGCCGACTGATACAGCAGGCCGATCAGCTTGATGCTGACGGTCGGCTTCGGATTTTTGAATTTCTGGCCCAGACACTATCCCTCATCCCCCTCCGTGACGGCTTTCCGACTCCTGCCGAGATTGAAGCGCATGGTTCCAGTCTGACCAAATCGGCAAAGCAGTACAAGGCCCCGGTTGAAAAAGGTTGGTCCCAGTGGTGCTACGAAAAGAGACCTTTTGATCGAACGCATTTCAGCACCGACCGTGCCGGGATTGCCTGTGGACCAGCAAGTCGTGTTATTGTTCTCGATGTCGACGATTCCCATCTGTTCCTGAAGTGGATGCAGGAAAACCATCCATCCCAAGCACTGCCACGGACATTAACAATCAAAACGGGTGGCCATGGCGAAAGATTCCATTACTATTTTCAGTATCCGTCTGGTGATGAGCAATATTCTTGCCGTTCGGTAAAAGGGGTATTCGACATACGGGGCATCGGTGGACAAGTCCTTTGCCCTGGATCGTTGCACCCTGAGACACGAAAGCCCTATACAATTGTAGAAATTATCCCGATAGTAGCTGCGCCGTTCTGGCTGTTGGAAATGAGTAAGAAGCCCCTTAATGATAAAACTAACCATAGAGAACTGAATTCTCAATTTGACGCGATAGAAATTCATTCAACATCGATTGTTCCGACTGATGAATTTCTATCAACTCTGAATATATCCAATGAAATTAAACAGAAAATTCTCACCTATTTTTCTCACGGACAAAGATCGGAACCATCCTGGTCAGTCCTTCTGGGTTTACTCAATGCAAATATCGATGAGCAGACAATAAGAACTGTTTACCAGAGCTATCCCATTGGTGAGAAGGCAAGGAAAAATCCCAACTGGTTTGAACGTGAACTTCAACAAGCAAAGCAAACTATTGCCCAAAACCCCATAGGGGCTGTTATGCCAGCTGATACTTTTATCGCTCCAAGTCCTGCTCCTGTTGAATCTGAATATCGCATCGTCAACGCTTTTGACGTTTTAACGGCGCAGACCAGTTTCGAATTTTTGATAGATAGTTTTTGGCCAAAAGATGAGCCAATGTTAATTACTGGTTATGGTGGGGCAGGTAAATCAGTTTTGACATTGCAAATTGCAATGGATTTGGTGTTCCCACCTGTCAATGGTTTTTTGGATAAATTTAAAGTCATTCATGGAGGGCATAAAGTTCTTTTTATTCAATCAGAGAACTCTTTAGTAGGAATGAAGCGAAGACTTGAACTTATACGAGCCACTTACGCCATCCCCGATGACTTTATCCGGCAGAAGATTTTCTTCCTGGGTAGAAAGAATGACATCCGAACTTCAGGCGATATAAATAGTAATCAATTCCAAGATATAATCAAATGGCAACACGGCTTGATAGGGTTCGACATTCTCGTCGTTGATCCACTAATAAGTTTTCACAATAGTGACGAAAATTCAAATGATGAGATGCGTAGACTTTTAGATAACTTTTCAGAGTTTTGCGAATCAATTAAAGTTACGCCGTTAATCATTCATCACCACGGGAAATTTAAACAAGAGAGAGGAGTTGGTGGTGGTCGTGGAGCAAGTGCCATAGGTGATTGGTCTCCCAATACCTGGGAACTCGAATATAAAGAGAAAGATAAGAAATTTAAATTTATTCATAAAAAAGCTCGAAATTTTATGTTGAATGACGATATTTTTCTTGAAATGAAGGGATTGCGGTTTACAATCAACAGCCAGAAAGCAACTGGACAAAATGATTCGACTTACTTTGTGGTAAAAGCACTACAAAATTTAAATGGTGTAGCCAATACGCAGACGTTTGCTCGGCGTCAATTACTCTTGGGCACTGACGACAACTATTTTTGTGCATCCACCTCGGCCTCAGCCATGTGATCTTCGGGTTTGAGGTCGGCCCCGCGTCCGTCATCATCGCCACGCGGCTGTGA
>JBFXII010000236.1:0-5488 GCA_050176095.1 Desulfomonilaceae bacterium | reverse complement strand
GAAAACTTCAGCCTGTAAACAAGCTTCCGCAAAACTAATACAGTCCCTGAAACTGAATAGGTATTGACAAGCTATCTTTCAAACCAATATGTATACCTTAAATAAAATGCTGTGGCAATTTTTTTTCAGCATTTTATTGACTGTTTGACAAGAATGTCTTCTAATGATAATCAGGTTATCATGTTTCGGTGAGATATCGACCCTTAATTTCGACCTGCATAGCCAATTTTGCCTCAGCAAAAGCATTCTTTACGGTCACGTTTTGAGTCACTAGCTTTGAAAATTGGGCTGGTAGGCCTGGCATACGCGGTGCAACCCTCAATTATTTATTTAAATTTGAAAGAACTTTAGCGCGGTGTGAATGTCAAACAGCGTATGATAGGATATCTAGATTGTTTCACGATTAATTGCTCGAGTGGCATCACCTCAAAGCATTTATTGCAGGCCAAATGACGATGCAACTCATGGATCTGAGTTACGCTGGTAGTTAAGACGAATCCACATTAGATTTTTCATCTGATCTTGAGTAACCCGGTAACGTTTGTCATTGATCCGTACTTTGGGGTTTCTGGGGGGATTTTAGTGATTTTGATTGGGCGATTGGCTGTCTTTGGTAGCTACTTTGGGCCGACGGAATCAATTAACCGGTCGGACAGCTAAGGTTGAAATTCGCAGTCTTAGAAGCTAGTTAAGGTCAGTCAAATTCAGTGAGTTCAAAAATAGACATTTACTTTTTTGAAAAATAATTTTAAACAACCCCATTCAATAAAAAACATGAATGGACAATTGTAAGGAGGAATTGTTGTGCAAAGGTGCAAAACATGCGGACGAGAATATACGGTCGTTCAGACCATGACTTATTCATCTTATGGGTACTGCTCTTGGGAGTGCCTGATGAACAAAAAGACCAAAGGCCCATCTCAGAACAGGTCCAACCGCAAGAGTGGTCAACGCAACTCATATAATTCAAGAACCAAATGGGCTTCAAGTTAGAAATCTCCCCGTTAATGCCCACAATTGTGAAACAATTGCTGGGTGACAGACGTTGAATTAATTCGTGCGTTCGGAAAAACCAAGAAATTTGGCGTGATGTTCCTGATCTAGGAATGCCTTGATTAATATCTCCGTCACACGTTTAAGTGATTTCCAACTCTTTTATAGAAGACTAAGGTACAAAGTCAGTGAGTGATTTGTCTCTCGGTAAGATCGTTGAGCAGCTAGATGCCGCTCACAGGGATTTGGCGCGCCTGGCAGTAAATCAGGCTCAGGGTTTTCCATCTGCTCTTGGAGTAGGTGACATAGTTGAGTCACGGCCTTCACTCCTCAAGAATAGGACAATTGACTATCTCAAAAAACTTCGAGAGGAAGCATCCAATGAGGATATTAGAAATCGCTCGTCTAGAGCTCTTTTTGGATGTATTGACCTGACAATAGAACAAAGAACCGCTTCCTTGGGTGACATGCTCAAATTCTACATGGAACACGGAAGGATGAATATTGATCAGGAAAAAATTCCCGCTTTGGACATAATTCCCTGGCTCCAAAAACAGGATAATTTTGAAAAACGGGAGTTGATGCGTGTAGATATCACAATTTTTCTAAAGAAAATAATTAACCCAATATTATTGGGTATCACTGAATTAACAGTCAGGACCGTCAAGGAAAGGTTTGGATACGATAGTTACGCGCATTATTGTGAAGACAAGAAGCAAGTTTCATTCGATTACTGGCACAATGTGACCGTGTCTTTTCTCGATTCCACTCAAGACAATTATGGCAATGCAATGAGCACGTGGGTTGAAAATTCAATGAAAAGACCTTTCAAGAATATCAATCGCTATCATGCCTTGCGTTTGCTAAGAATCGATCATTTCGATGATCTTTTTCATCCAGAACTTATCCTTAGAGCAGTAAGACAAACCCTAGAGGGCTTAGGATTGGATTTGTTTGAAAATTCCAACGTATTTTTCGAAATCGAGAACTCACCATTGAAAAATAACGATGCGCTGTGTGTGGCCGTAGATATTCCACATGAAATTCACATTATAATGCAGCCTGTCGGAGGATTACTTGATCTCGAAACACTGCTTCATGAGGTTGGGCATGCTGCTTTTCTTAGTAATGTCGATCCCAGTCTGCCAATTGAATATAGAAGACTCTACCGATCATCTTCTCTTGATGAAAGCTTTGCATTCCTCTTCATGGGATTGGCTGAGAATCCCAATTGGTTGACCAAGATCGTTCAGATGAATAAAGACAAGGCCGAGACGCTATCCAGATTAGCTAGCGTTAAAAGGCTTTGTTTGATTAGAAGATATATTGGAAAATTTCTGGCTGAAAAAGAATATTTCGAAAAACAGGACCTCAAGGATTCAAGTTTTTATTGTCATTTTCTAGAAAAGGCTACTGGTTTTGAACATGAACCAGAGGGTTGCCTGATTGATATGGAAACCGATTTTTATTCTTTAGATTACGTAATGGGATGGTCTGGGGCACATATCCTACAAAAAAGCCTTGAAGCAAAATTCGGTGAGGACTGGTTCATTAAACGTGAAGCCGGAACTTTTCTCAGGGAAATTGCGTTTTCAGGTCGAAAACTCTCCTTAGGTGAAGCGCTAGAAAAATTCTGCGCCTCCGAACTGGTATTACCTGCTTTCTCATAAAGATTGTTTTTTTCTTAAAAGCTAACAGACTTATTGCCTGCATCGTGCAATTTTGGCGGTAAATAAAGTATTATGAAACTACCGTGAGTTTGTGGTAATCCACATTTATAACTTTATGAATTCCATCGAGAAGAACTTTTTGATCCGGTAAAGACAATGAAAGACGCCAGCCTCGTTTCGAAAAATTCGATTACCAGCACATTATTCGAGGATTTCGACGGCATAGAGCTAGAGTCCGGAATTAATTTAGGCCCTCTCAGGGTTGCTTATGAAACCTACGGCAAGCTGTCAGAATCCAGAGACAATGTTGTTCTCGTACTTCATGCCTTATCTGGGGACGCACATGCTGCAGGGATAAATCAAAACGGACGAGTTGGCTGGTGGGACGAAATGATCGGCCCGGGCAAGGGAATTGACACCGACAAATATTTCGTCATTTGCTCTAACTGTCTAGGTGGATGCAAGGGCACCACTGGGCCACCAAGCATCAACCCCTTAACTGGTAAACCCTATGGGCGATCTTTTCCCAGAATTACGATTGGGGACATGGTAAATGTTCAATCCATGCTGATAGATCGTCTCGGCATCGATAAACTTCATAGTGTTGTAGGTGGATCGATGGGAGGCATGCAGGCCCTAGATTGGGCTACGCGCTTTCCAGATAGAATTCGTTGTGCGGTCGTGATAGCTGCGACTGCGCGGCTTTCCCCACAAGGGATCGCATTTAACTGGGTAGGTCGTAATGCAATCTATTCGGATCCTATTAGCGCATGTGGCGCTCCTGAGATCAACTCAGAGTTGGTCAGGATGGGAAGAGGCCTGGCTGTAGCCAGAATGATCGGTCACATAACATACTTGTCTGAAGAAATTATGGAGCACAAGTTTGGCCGGAAGCTGACGTTGACCGATATGGACGGTATCAGATACAGCTTGGGAGAAAATGGTTCCAGTGGAGGAGAATTTGAAGTGGAATCGTACCTCCAGCATCAGGGCGCCAAATTCATGGAAAGATTCGACGAAGATTCATATATCACCATCACTAAGGCAATTGATCATTTTGATTTAGAAAGTCAATATGGAGATTTAGTGACCGCGTTCAAATCGGTCAAGAGCAAACTTTTAGTTCTATCCTTCACTTCTGACTGGCTTTATCCAACATCAATGTCTCTAGCTATAGTCAGGGCATTACAGGCTTCTAAAAAGGATGTTTCGTTCGTTGAAGTGGATATGCCGTTTGGTCATGATTCCTTCTTGATTTCCGCAGCCATGCCAAAGCTGACTAGAATCATCAGAGGCTTTCTTAACGGTGTGCAAAGAGATGGTTGAGATCAGAACACCTTTTCACGAGTTTGAAGCAGGCTTCAACATCATAATAGAACTGATAACCCCTGGCACTAGGGTACTGGACTTGGGATGTGGCACAGGAACGCTACTTTCAAGACTCCGAGATGAGAAAGATGTTGAGGTATGCGGAGTGGAACTGGATCAGGAAAAAGTTATACGTTGCATCGAGAGAGGGGTTAGGGTGATGACCTTGGACCTTGACCAGGGATTAGAAGGTTTTCCTGATCTTAGTTACGAATATGTTGTGCTAAGTCGCACACTTCAGCAGTTGATGAACCCAGAGGCGTTGGTTAAGGAAATGTTAAGAGTAGGTTCAAAATCAATAATAACATTCCCAAACTTCGGCCACTGGAAGATTATGCTAGAGTATGCTCTTACAGGTAAGACTCCCGTTTCAGTTACCCACCCGCATCCTTGGTATAACACACCAGATATCCATCGCCTCACTATCAACGATTTCAGAAGTTTCATCAGGCAGATAGGCGCCAAAATCGAAAAAGAGATATTTATTTTGGACAACAAGCCTCGAAAAGAAATGTTATGGCCCAACCGAAGAGCTGAATGGGGCTGCTGTCTGATCTCAGCTTATTGAATCTACTCAATGACCTCAACATAGAACCATGGTCTTAGCCTTCAATGTTTATCAATCTTATTCGGCGTTTTGTCAGAATCCGAAGGCGTCATTAGATTGCTACCGGTATTCACAAGTATTTTTTACTTAGCCAGAGTGAAGTCTGGAATAAACAACCTTGTTGAACTTTCATCCAACAGGAAGCGGGCCATTTTGGTCACTGCATGCCGTTCGATTTTGCCTGCGTTAGAAAATTTATACTCAATAATTTTAGACGTTGCTCAACGTAAAGAAATGGGGCTGCCTTTGCGTTAGCAATATGCCTGACCAGATAAAATCAGCTGATAAGGGATAGAAACAATGAAGGCAGTCCATGCTTGAGAGCGCCCCATTATTACCTACAAATTCATGACCTCCGAAAAACTTCATACATCCTCATTCCTTTCATTATAGATAATATAAAAATTCTAAAAGTCGTCACATTAATACTTGAAATTGAGCCATTCCTGGTTTCAGGTTCAGGCATTCAGATCATCTTGGAATGGCGCTTGTCAGTTGAGAGAAAGTTCCCTCAGGCTTGTAAGGCCCATATTTGCAGAGCAATTTCACGAAAAACGCGTTGAGTCCTTCTCAAATTTGAAAAAGATGACTTGACCACGTTTTGGATTTAGCTTTATAGTTAGGAGTTTGCTTAATATGAAAATATGCGGGTTTAGAGGACCGCTGCCATGATAACTCTGGTCAAGGGATTTCACGACATTTTACCTGATGATGCCCTGAAATGGTCTTTTATTACTGAATCGGCCAGATCATGTCTGAGAAAATACGGGTTTAGGGAAATTATAACCCCGATCATGGAAAAGACTGATCTGTTTGTCAGGGGTATAGGGCAGGTTACAGACATCGTAGA
>JBFXII010000235.1:0-5492 GCA_050176095.1 Desulfomonilaceae bacterium | reverse complement strand
GCCCCAAACAAATTTGCCTCGCTTTCTGCTCATGACGCCGTGGTTCAGGCTTCCGGAACTCTGAGAACGCTGGCTTGCGCTTTAATGAAAATCGCCAATGATGTGCGTTGGTATGCCAGCGGTCCGCGAGCCGGTATTGGAGAAATTACAATACCGTCAAACGAACCCGGATCATCTATAATGCCTGGTAAGATAAATCCTACCCAGTGTGAGGCCTTAACTCAGGTAGCTGTCCAGGTCTATGGAGCTGACGCTGCAGTGGCGTTTGCGGGATCTCAGGGAAATTTTCAACTAAACGTCTACAAACCCGTTATTCTTTACAATGTTCTCACATCTATTCAATTGCTGTCTGAGGCATGCCAAACGTTCAATGATAAATGCGCAGTCGGTATAGAACCCAACCATCATCGCATAAAGGAACAGCTCAACAACTCGCTCATGTTGGTCACGGCTCTTAATCACCATATCGGTTACGAGAAGGCCGCCCAGATTTCTCTTCACGCTTACAGAAACGATCTTTCGCTAAAACAGGCGGCTCTCGAGCTGGGATTCTTGACCGAGGAGCAGTATGATAAATGGGTAGTGCCCGAAAATATGGTCAAACCTCTGAAAGTGTGATTCAACCTCAGAGCCATTAATTTTTTTCTTTGTATTTTATGAGTGGTCCAAAAAACTCTGTTTCACAGTAATGGCACTTGAGAGTCAGAGGTTTTTTGGAGACAACGTGGTATTTTCCGGCTATTTGTTCATGATTAGTGATACAAAAACGATCCGGACATATCACGACGTCTCCAACGGAGTCCGGTATTTCCACCTTGTGCTTTTCGGTAACCTTTCCATCTTCTATTCGAGTTATGGTCGCATTTGGAGCTATTAGGGCTACGACGTTCAACATGTTTCTGGTGAGGCTTAGATTCTCGACCTTGATGATATCTTTCTTCTGCATCGAAGGTGATTCAAAATTAATTCCTATGGCTATGATGTCGCCGGTCCTTCTGGCGAATGCGTTGAGGCCTAACACCTTTGATATCTGATAGGCTTTTCCAGCCGGAATGTGGTCAATTACGATTCCGTAATCGATTTTTGCTATTGTTACAGATCTTTCTCTTTTCATTTGATTGCCCCCAGAATAAGAGCCAGTAGCGTTTCCCTGACTGAAAGTCCATTTTTTGCCTGCTGAAAATAATAGGCATAAGGAGTGTCGTCGACGTCCTGAGCAATTTCTGTCACACGAGGCAATGGATGCATTATTTTCATGTTGTTTTTTACGTTGTTGAGCATTGAGGCTTCCAGACGGTATATGCTCCTGAACTTTTCGGCTAGGGCACTCTCTTGCAGGCGCTCCATCTGAATTCGAGTCATGTAGAGTATGTCAACTTCCGAGATAAAGTCCTCGATTCTGCTTCCCTCCGTGACAGTTCCTCCACGCTCGGATATGTCACTCTTGCACTTGTCTATCAGTGAGCGTGGCATCGCCAGGTCACGAGGCGAAATGAAGATCAGGTTACATCCCTCATATTTTAACAGGGCCTCTGACAGTGAGTGCACGGTTCGCCCATTCATCAAATCTCCGACCATGGCTATGGTGATTCCGTCGAGCCGCCCTTGAGTTTCCTTAATGCTGTAGAGGTCCAGCAATGTTTGGGTGGGATGCTGGTTGGGACCGTCTCCAGCGTTTATTACCGGTATTAAAGCGGCCTCAGACGCGACCCTTGCTGCGCCTTTCAGGGGGTGCCGTATCACGATCACATCGAAACCGTATCCATCATGCATCTTGACCGTATCCCACAAGGACTCTTCCTTGACGGCCGAGGTAATGTTGGCGTCATAAAAGCCGCCTATTTTTCCACCCAGATTTCGCATGGCCACTTCAAAGGATGTGCGTGTCCTTGTGGATGGTTCAAAGAAAAGCATCGCTGACACTTTTCCCCTGCAGAGTTTACTTCGGTCGGGATGCTTCTTGAGGTTTTCCACACTGGAAAGGATGTGGTCTATTTCCTCTCTGGTGAGGTCCTTCATGGATATTATGTCTTTGCCTTTGAAATTCATGTTAACTCACCTTTTAGCTCTGTTATTGAGCAGAAGGGAACCTGAAGATATCTGACGCTTGAGCCACACGTCCGTTAACGATTACCTTGTATACAGCCCCTGGTAATTCCATTCCATCGAAGGGTGACCAGGCGCACTTTGTCCCTAACGGGCCTCTATCTGAAACCACCCGTTCGTTGACTAGCGTCTTACCCGCCAGATCCAAAAAGGTCATACTCGCCGTGGCGCCCTCTCTCAATGAACCGTAAGATCCCTGAGTGTATTCTGAAAGCAGTGATGCCGGAGCTTTTGAGAATACCTGGGCAATTTTATCTAATGAAAATTGACGCTTGCGAATAAGCCAAGCTGCAAAAGCTCCGTATGTGTCAAGCTGAGGCATACCCGGCGCGCCGTTGACCTTGTCATCACTGGTGTGAGGGGCATGATCACCCGCAACCATGTCTATAACCCCGTCTCTAAGCGCTTCAATCAATGATGTCCTATCATGCTCGCATCTCAAGGGCGGGTTACAGTCAAAAAAAGAGCGGTTGCTATTAACAACCGCTCCGTCGGCCTTAACACCCGAATCATCTACGCTGAAGAACAAGTGATGTGGTGTCACCTCACAAGTTACCCCAGTAGAAGATTTTAAATTGAAATCCTCAATTAATTTAACCGCTTGAATTGTAGATATGTGACAAATATGTGTTTTTAAGGAGTATTTTGATGTAAGGTCGAGAATTTTACTTACTGCGCTGGTTTCCGCCTCCGGTGGCCGACTCTTCCAGCGTTCGGTGAAATTGGAGTTTTTTTCAAGAATAATGGGATCTTCGGCGTGAAAAAACACATGGCGCCCGCGATATCTAGCCAATGTTGAATTGACATCCTTCCAATAGGAAAAAGAGGATGCGCTGCTTTTATGGTCCAGATACAGCTTATATGGGAGATTCGCCCAGGGTTCGGAATCACGTGTGATACACGCTAATAAAATCACCGGACATTCAGAGGTGGTCGCAACTGATTTTTTCAAATTGTAAGTCTGTTCATTGTCCGGAGGTATTGGGTCATTGGGCATTGCCGCGTAAAGGACAACCCCACCATTGATCGCTGCCCGTCCCGCAGTCCGGAAAGATTCTTTAGCCGTCATTTTCTCCCAGGCGGCTTTTTGCGTTTCGGAAGCATCTGAGGGGAGGGCGTACTCTCTGGCATGGACATGAACATCGATAAAACCGGGAAAGAGTATTACATTTCCGGTGGTAGAGCCCGGGAGCTTTTCTACAGATTCTATTGAGTCGCCGGATATTCGTATTCTGACCCTACATAAACCGTCTTCCAACACGGCGTTGGCCTCAATGACTGATTCGTCCACCGCTATTCACCTCCCTCCGAACTAAAATCCAGATACCATAAGACCCTTAATCTGCGGCGTTTGATTCTAGCCTGCCATGGATTTAATGATTGCTCGACAGAAGGCAGGCAAGTCATCAGGTTTTCTGGAAGTGATAACATTGCCGTCCTGAACTAGTTCTGCGTCTTGCCATATTGCTCCGGCATTCTCCATGTCGTCTTTTATCGCCACATAGGACGTTACCTTGACTCCCTTCAATACGCCTGCGCTGACCAACATCCAGCCACCGTGACAGATTGAAGCTACAACTTTTTTCTGTTCAAAAGCGTCCTTGACGAGTTTTACCATTGGCGGATGAATTCGCATTTTGTCCGGAGCATACCCTCCCGGGATTACGATAGCGTCAAAATCGTCCATCGATACCTGCTGCGCCGAGTAGTTGGCGACAACCGGTATGCCGAACTTGCTGTGATAAGTGGCGCCTGATCCAGAACCTACCAATGTAACTGAGACCCCTTCTTCTATAAGCCGGTAATAAGGGTACCAGACTTCAAATTCGTTATACATGTCCTCAACTAAAATTATGGCGTTTTTACCCTTTAGCTTCATCACATTCATCCTTTCAGCCTAACACACCGTTCCTGCGCATGCATGGAAGTAGCTGTGTCAGTAGGCTTGACAACGGTTCAAATTATTTCTCCGTGTTAGCTTGTTGTAATTCCGATGAATTTCAAGTCACACTTATTCGGGGCCTGTTTCATTTAAACAGACTGATTTGTCTGATGTAAACCGAGTTGGAGTCCGTTAGTTGAGTGTATCTGATGTATCGTGCATTAGTTTCCTTATCGGCATAGTATTCAAAACCGGGCCATTGGTCAAAGTTGTCATGTTTGAGGTCCTCAGCTAGCAACCAGTTCTGCCATGAGTTTCCATCAGGCGAAAACTCGATTTTCCACTTGTCCGGGGTGAATTTTTCATTTCCCCAGACAATTCGCAGTCGTGATATGGGAACTACTTTCCCTAAATCCATCGTTATTGAGGGTGATGACGCCGAGCCTTGAATCTCCAGTCCCTGGTCAGACGGATAACCTTTAAGGATATGCAGCCCCGCGTCAGTAGCCTTGCCGTTAACGAAGACCTTTGCGTCTTTCGCATAATCGGTGAAATAGCTGTCTAGCGGTTCCTGAAGTTTATCAAACGGTTTCAGCTCGAGTCCCAAAACCCTTTTCTTTATCTCACCGACGAGCGCCTTAGCCATCACGAAGTTAGCGCCGTTAGTCAGGTGGCACCAATCCGTGAAAACCCATTCATTTGTAGAATCAAAGATCGTGGACAGATCGACAATTTCGAAATTTTCTTCCTTGGCCCTCCTGATAACCTGATTTACCAATGTGTCATAAGTCTGCGCGGCGTCGTAGAAGCCGATCTTGTCCATTCCGGTAACTTTTTCTATTTCCTGTTCAAGTGGGGTTCTTTTCTTCTTTGAGTTCTTGAACATCGGCTGCAGCGCAAAAACGTGTGGGACTTTGTCGGTTTGCAGCACCTTATGATAGATAGTCGCCACATCGGCCACTTGCGCGACGTTCCTGTTCAGGTATTCCATCATCTCTGGGGTCGGATCCTGGGGATGAGCGGCAAAACCCCTGTTTTCCATGAGAATACCCGGGCCTTCTCCCTTGCTCATGGCGAGCCATGTAAAAAAATATGTGTTTCTTTTGAGCCAAAGCGTGAGGTAATTCATCAACCCTGACTTGCTCATATCCATGACCTCGGTAATTACCTCAAAATACGGTCCCTCGGTGAAGTAATTCCAGTCCTTTAGAGGTCTGGCCACAGTATGAACTTCGTTGGCGCCATCGACGGCTATCAAAAGATCCGGGTGGTATAAACGAAGCTTTGCAAGATATCTCATCAGGTTATTCTGATAAACAAAACCGGCCACCCCGGCGTTTATGACCCTCACTGTCTTGCCACCAATTTTCTGACGAATTTCAGGATCGGCGTTCATTAACTTTTCTATTATGTGAGGGATTGTCCAACGATATGTGACTTCATAGAAATTGCAGACGACGTCCGCAGGTGGTTCCGGTCCGCGGCCATAAATCACGGAGCCACC
>JBFXII010000234.1:0-5493 GCA_050176095.1 Desulfomonilaceae bacterium | reverse complement strand
TTGAATCATTTGAAAATCCCATATTTGGAGCCGTCCAGACCAGCCTGGCTTAACGGATCGTTCAGTTTAAAGGTTGAAGGAGCTGGTTTAGCTTGTCATATGCATTTTTTCTGAATCCCTTGACAAGACCAGTTGTGGGCTAACTGTAACGGTCTGGTTTATTGGGTCCTGCAAAGACATCGTCAAGCTCCTTTCTAAAGTCCTACTCTTTGCCAAATCGCTTTTATATAAAAGTCTATTAGCTTCTGAGCCGAATAGCTCCAAAGAAAAAAAGTAAATAAATACTTCCGTTTTGCGTAGTTAGAGGTTGACATTACAACATGTTGTGCTCTAAGAATTGTTGAAGCGCTTGAAATTTGCTTTTTTCTAATTTCTGGGAGGGTCGATTATCCTGACTCTTCAAGCTCTAATCAGGTTTGTCTTCATTTTAAGTTGGGTTGGACTAATCATCACCCAGAGCCAGATTGGTTTGACCGAAACCCCAGCAAAAAATTCGTGCGCTTTGATTGGAATTAAAAAAACGGATCGTGTCGGGAAACATAGTTTTGAACCCGACGGCGCGCCCGATACCGTTTTCACACTCGATTTAGCTCCTCGACCATCGGGATTTATTGACGAGATTCAGATAAAATCCACTAGCCCCAATGGCTTTTGGAGCACAAAGGGTAAACAGGCTAATGCCAATTTTCTAGGATTGGCCCTTGCCAAGAATCCAGGTGAAATTCTAAACCAGAAATTAACCTCCCTTAATCTGGCCTCAACTCAAGATAGAAGTTACCTCCTTTTTGCATCGGATGACGGTTCATTCGGCTCCAAGGAACGAAAATACACTATTAAGGTATTATTTTCCGATGGCGCATCCTGGTCTGGACCTGTGAAAGTTGACCCGGCGGCCCTTGCTGATTCTCCACAACTCTCAGCTGGAGCATTTCCAGTAAGGATTTCAGCCCAGCTTAAAGGTATTTCCAATTATGACGCTGTCGGAGAATCCAAGAATATTAGGGGAGACGACAAGGCTGATGGCCTCTTTAATGTGGTTCTAGAGACCAAAAACAGAGAAATTACAGGAATCCAGATTAGAAACATTGATGGTAAAACTGCTGCTTGGGATACCATACCCGGCAGTGAAAATAATCCTATTGGTGTTGCTTATTCTGCGGAACCTGCCCGTTTGATAAATAATAGGGATGGATCTGTAAGGATACCTGTGAAAGACAAAGTAGAACTCAATTTCTATGTTGCGGATAACGGGTCAATAGCTGAGCAAAAAACGAATTATAGGGTTGCTGTAACTTTTGAAGACGGAGAGATTTCCTGGTGTCAAGTGGAATCTGCTGGCTCTCAATTTTCGAAAAAGCCTGACCTGGACGAGCCTGCCGCCAAAGCTCCAGCCCCCTCTTCTAAGGTTAGTTTTTTAGGCACATGGTTAGGATTTGTATCCACGGACGCCGTGGGTCAGTATTCGGAAATGAAACCCGATTCAAAGGCGGATGCCGTTTTCGGGCTCGATATAGATGTTCATCCCAAGAATGTCATTACTGGCATAGAAATAAACAATATATCAGGTCCACCAAAAAAATGGGGAACCGGCGGGACTACACCAGGGGCATGGGGACTAGGCATTGCCTATCAAACGGTGCCCACGGCCTTGTTAAACAAAACTGACGGATCTGTTCGAATTCCTATTGAAGGTCGAGTACAATTTTACCTTTACGCCGCCGATCCGGGAGATCTCACTGAATCTAATCAACATCTCCGAATAATTGTCCATTTGGCGGATGGGGCCTCCTATCAACAATTCGTACATAAATCTCCCTCCACCACCTCTACAGTCATCCCGGAAACCGATTCTTCAAATAGGGCAAAAGGAATTATCACTTGCGAATTCCGAGGATTTATAGCGGATCTGGTTAATACATCCACAAAGCCTGGTAAAGATGGATACCTGGACGGCACATTCATAACCAAGTTGCAGGTAGATGACAAAAAAATCCGCAAAATAGAACTGTTGGGGCCAGATGGATCTGCAAGATGGTCTACCGACCCGACGCCACCAGTGATGTTCCTGGGGATAGCTCTGTATCCCAAAATTTATCAGTTAGTGGACACCAAGGCTGGTCCTCTTAATGTCCCAATTGTGGGCAGAAAGACCATTTATCTTTATGCTGCCGATAATGGCCTACTTTCAGATCCGAAGACCCGATTGTCGATTAAGATAAGCTTCACTGACAACACCACAATATCAACCGATGTTATCAAATAGTCCTTTTAGCTTCTGTTCAACCAATACGTAGATTCAATATGTTGACAGGGTGGAATAGCTTGGGTATTGTAAGAAGCGCTCAAGAAATAAGCGTCAGGCAAACTTTCACCGCCTGTTTAAGAATTAAAAAATTGGTCATGACCAGCAGACAGAGCTTTGACGCTAAAAAGTGGAGGTTCTGGTGATAGTAGCAAAACCCAAGCCTTTTACTGAGATATACAGTATGGTCCGAAATTATTCTAAGGTTCTGGTGGCGGGCTGTGGAACGTGTGTAGCGGTTTGTTTGGCTGGTGGCGAGAAAGAAGCTGGGATTTTGGCAACACAACTGGAAATGGCCCTTAAGAGGAAAAACCCGGAATCTGAAACTTTTGCCGCTACAGTAGAGCGTCAGTGTGACCGCGAATTCTTGAGATTGTTTGAGGACTCCGTATCGCAGGCGCAGGCTGTCGTATCTTTGGCCTGCGGAGCCGGCATCCAGTTTCTGAGTGACATGTATCCGGATAAACCGGTCTTTCCAGGAGTTGACACTAGCTTCATAGGCGTCAACGAGGGCGCCGGTGTCTGGTCCGAACGGTGTAAATCCTGTAATCAGTGTTACCTCGGAATAACAGGCGGTATCTGTCCGGTAACAATGTGCGCAAAAAGTCTTTTGAATGGACCATGTGGTGGTCCGACCAATGGTAAGTGTGAAACTAGTCCCGACAGAGATTGCGCTTGGGTAAAAATAATTGAAAGGCTCAAGGCCCAATCAAGACTCGATATTCTGGAGAACTTCACTCCGCCGAGAGATCACAGGCTCAATGAACACCCTGCCAGAATTGAAAGGACTGATTATCGTAATCGCTTCTACAGGGATTAGGACCATTGCCGAAACATCGAGTTAGCTTTTTAGCGTGAGCCTAAAGATGGACTTCCTAAAATAGCCATCATTTTGGCGCCTTGGGTAGCACGAAAACTGGCCTTACTTTCAGGTTCATCTCAATGAGAATCCCATGAAAAAAGTTGCTGTAATAGGATCGGGAATATCGGGTTTAAGCCTCGCTCATGAGTTGGCTGAAGCGGGCATAAATTCTATCTTGATTGAGACACTACCACTACCAGGTGGAAATGCCGCAAGGTTCTCCTGTAAAGCCACTGATTCTTGCCAGCGTTGTGGATCCTGCCTGGTTCATGACTATGTACGTAAAATATCTCGCAACGACAGAGTTAAATTACTTCTAAATTGCGAAATCCTGGACAGCCGACAAACTGTCAAAGGGTATCAATTGCTTCTTGATAAAAAGCCTGCCTTTATTGACCATCTATCTTGCTCCAAATGCGGCATCTGCAAAAAGGTCTGCCCGGCCCCAAAAGCAATTCTTGTAGACCCTTTTACAGGTTCCTTTTTCGTCAACCATTCGGAATGCTTGCTCTCGCAGAACATGCAATGTTCGGCATGCGAACAGGTGTGCCCGGAACATGCAATAAATCTGGAGCTCCAGCCTATCGACGAAAATCTTGAAGTAGACGCTGTGGCTCTTGCTACAGGATTTGAAACATTTGATCCTGCACAAAAGACCCGTTTCGGTTATGGTCGAGTCCCTGGAGTGCTTTCTGCGCTAGACCTAGAAGAAATGTTTCGTAACGGTAGGCTCGACAACTTACAAGAAGATGATCGGCCATCTTCGATCGCTTTTATCCAGTGCGTCGGAAGCAGAGATTCCAAGATAGGTAGAAACTATTGTTCAAGGGTTTGTTGCGGCTACGCTATGCGATCGGCAAGACTTCTCAAATTTAAATTTCCTGAAATAAAAGTGTCGATGTTCTACATGGATATCCAGACTTTTGACAGGGACTTTGAAAACAGAATCGACAAAGCGTCTCAAGAAGTTAACCTGATTAGGGCTATCCCGTCCGAGATCAGATCAGGTTCTTCAGGAAAACCCGAAGTCATATATTACAGCATGAATGACGAAGTGATTCATGAAGAATTCGATCTGGTAAGTTTGAGCATAGGAATGGGCCCAGCAATTAATGGTCTGGCTGGCATATTAGGAACTATACAGGCAAGGGCTGATTTTTACGGTTCAGACTCGTTAAATCCTAATAATCCATCCTTCAAGGGCGCATTTTTAACGGGGTGTCTCCTGGGGCCCAAAACCATACAGGAATCTATTGATGATTCGATTCATGTAGCTAGTCAGATAGAATTCTATCTGAACAAACAGCAAAGTGGGGTTGAAGTTGAATAGCTACATCAAAAAATCGATTACCATTACCAAGCCGAAGTTAACCGAGGACAGCCTGGAACAGAGAGTCTTGGTTGTCGGAGGAGATTGGATAGGGGAAGAAATCTGTTCCCGTCTTCGAAAGATCGGTTTGGATGTAACATTATCCGCTACTGTCGCTACCTCCGACACGGACCTGAATCAATCGCCTCCCTTATTGAACGGTCCCGTCGATGGACAAATCGGGCAATTCCAGGCCACCTTCATCGAGTCAGATAATCATACATCAAGACCCTTTGGATTTGTGATAGCAGCCCAACCGGCCACTGCTAAACCGCGATTCAACTTATATGGACTCAAACAGAGCCAAAGAGTGGTAACTGTCTCGAAATTATTGGAGTTAATAAATGAAGGACAACCCCTGCCTGAACGGGTGGGAGAATGGTACCATATCGCCTTCATTGATGACCTTGTAGGTGACTCAGGACCTACGGTCCTAAACCAATTTGTTGATTGCATAGACAGGCTAAAATTAATCGACAAATTACAAGCCTATGTTTTCACCCGTCACCTCAAAGTCGCAGGACCGCACTTGGAAGATCGCTACAGGAAGTTGCGGGAAAATGGCGTGATTTTCTTCAAGTTTGATAATAATCTCCCGACCTTCGAGACTCTGTCTGATTCATACAGAATTCTGTTCGAAGAACCACTTTTAAAACAGGATTTTGAACTCACTCCTGATCTGCTAGTAATTGATGAAGAGTTGCTCCCACCTGAAGACTTGGAAGAAACTTTTGGTCAATTACTTCCCTTTGAAATTTCGAAACCTTATCTGCAGTCAGAATCGCCAAGATTTAACAGCGTGTTAACCTCAAAAGCAGGCGTTTTTGCAGTTGGGCCAACCCGCGGCATCTACGATAGACAATCAATAATTCAGGATATTGAGACTGTTGAATTCCAAATAAAGAAAATTTTTGATCACTCTACGGGCTCCCTAAGCCTGGCCCCAGTAGTGGACAAATC
>JBFXII010000233.1:0-5503 GCA_050176095.1 Desulfomonilaceae bacterium | reverse complement strand
AGGAAGATAATAACAAGCCAGAAATACGCCAACGATAAGGCTCAACGCCTTCCATTGATCCGACCAGAATTGAATGAGAGCGCTATTGGTCCACGTGTCCTTTAACGAATTGTAGAAGCCTCCGGCTGAACCGTTGATCGTCGAAGAGTCCGTTTGCGACAGCCTGTTTTGAATTGACATTTTCCGACCTTCTTTATAGTTGGACGATTGCCCTTAGATAAAGCGCACTTTGTTGATTAAAATGATGGTGTCCCAGCTCAAGTGACCATTTTATTTTTCTGAGGAATTAATTATTTCAGGATGAATTAAGCGTTCGCATTTGGTAATTGCGTTTTTGGTCGCGCACTGAGCGAAAATTAATTGATTTAATTTCTGGAGCTTCGAGGCGCAATCTTGAGTCCTGCGCTTGATGTTCCACTATTTCTCCAACTGGTAAAATAGTAAAGTAGCGGAACCACATTGTCAATGGATTTTGTTTATTTTTTTCATATTTTTTTACAGTAGCGAATTGCGTTGTTCTTCCTTTTTTTACTTGGACAATCTGCGAGAGGATGTTAGCATTGATTGATACTTAGTTATATGGCGAATTATAGGAGATATCCGTGAAGCGATTGATGGCTATGCTCAAGGCGGCGTCCGATGAGAACCGCGTACGCCTTTTGATGGCATTGAGTCACGGTGAATTATGTGTATGCCAGCTTATAGAATTCATAGAGTTGGCGCCATCAACGGTTTCCAAGCATATGTCTATCCTGCGAGGGGCAAACCTGGTGGAGTCGCGAAAAAAGGGCAGATGGGTCTATTACAGGCTGCCTGACTCAGGCGCAGACGACTCCATCGTAAAATTCATCGATTGGCTTATGAACAATTTGGCGGACAATCCTCGAATTCAGGTTGACAAGGCCAGATTGGCCGAGGTTTTGGAAAGCACGCCGATGACAGCGTTCGAGAGGGCATCCGTATAAGAAATAGAACTCATTCGGGTCGCAGAGTTATTTAACCGGAGGTTTATCTATGGCTGGCGCTAAAAGGCTTTCCTTAATAGATCGTTTTCTGACGTTGATTATATTTGCGGCCATGGCTGTTGGGATTGCCGTGGGATATTTCGCTCCTTCGGTCAAGAACGTCATATCGGGCATGCAGGTGGGAACGACGTCCATCCCTATAGCTGTTGGGCTTATACTGATGATGTATCCTCCATTGGCCAAGGTGCGATATGAAGAGATGGGGAGTGTATTCCGGGACGTAAAGATCCTGGGCCTGTCGCTTGTGCAGAATTGGATAATCGGCCCGGTTCTGATGTTCGTTCTTGCCATCACAATGCTTCCTGACAGGCCTGAATATATGGTTGGGCTGATTATGATCGGTCTGGCCAGGTGCATAGCGATGGTGATTGTCTGGAATGAGCTTGCCGAAGGGGACACGGAATATTGCGCGGGGCTTGTAGCCTTCAATAGCATCTTCCAGGTCATATTTTTCAGTGTTTACGCATGGTTTTTCATAACGGTCCTGCCGCCTCTGTTTGGGCTTACCGGAAGTATCGTTGAGGTCAGCATAGGGCAAATTGCTGAAAGCGTTTTCATTTATCTTGGGATTCCTTTTATAGGCGGCATTGTAACAAGGTTTACCATGCTGAGAATCAAGGGCAGGCAATGGTACGAGAAGGAGTTCATACCAAGGATTAGCCCCATCACCCTGATCGCTCTGCTATTCACGATCATCGTCATGTTCAGTCTCAAGGGGAACCTAATACTTAGTATTCCTTTTGATGTTGTCAGAATTGCTATTCCGCTCACTGTCTATTTTATAGTTATGTTCATGGTAAGTTTCTGGCTCAGCCGAAAAGTCGGAGCGGACTATCCCAAGACGGTGACTCTTTCATTCACTGCAGCGAGTAACAACTTCGAACTAGCTATAGCGGTGGCGATAGCGGTGTTCGGGATCAACTCAGGCGAGGCTTTCGCTACGGTAATCGGTCCGCTGATCGAGGTTCCGGTGCTGATTAGCCTTGTGAATGTGGCGTTTCGGTTCAGGGAAAAGTATTTCAGCGCTTCTTAAGCTCACAGGCTATAATCTGAACTTTATGGGGTTTAGCAAAACTACGGTATTCCACAAAGAAAAAGATTTCCATGATTCTGCGTAAGTGTTAGGAGAACAATCGAGAAGCTCTAATTTTAATCTGCGGCGCGGAACCGATAAATGAATAGTAACCTTAAACGAAACAGGGTCTTTAGAATCAATATTCCGGTATTCATTTCAATGGTGGTTGGAATAACATTTGCTTTTATTTCGCTATCATCTGCGATTGGCGCTGACAAAACGCAGAAACAGGTTGATAGCCTGGATGAACTTATCAAGATGTTTGATTCCTCGAGTTGCAGGGAATGTCATGAAAAGATTTATGAACAATGGGAGCAGTCGCATCATGCTCGCTCATTAATGGGACTAAATGACCAGATTTTTTTGATTGGCTACCTGAAACACGGGCCATTGGCGGTACAGCCGGGTCAAAAAGCTACCAAAAAGAACTTCCCTTGTTTCAAGTGTCATTTTCCCCAAATAGAACATGCCAGTGATTCAGTGGCCGCAGAGATTGCTGATGCGATCATGCGTGGGGATAAGGCGAAAATTCGGGAGCTCAACATTGGTTGCCTGGTTTGCCACCATGAAAAGGCCGTTGTCCATGGATTACCTGAGGCAGGAGTCCTTTATGGGAACAAGGAAGTGGCGGATCATCCCGGTATGCCCGTCAAGAAAAGCGCTCTACTGAAGAATTCACTGGTCTGTGGTCAATGTCATGGACTTGGGCCGAACCTCGAATTCGAGACGCCAATCCAGTGCGCCACACTTTACGGGAGCTATCTACACGCCTACATTCCATCAGGAGGAACACAAACCTGCCAGGAATGCCACATGAAGGATGGGGACCACTACATGCCCCCTAATTTCAACAACAGGGAAGAACTTTCCGAACGTATGAGGCAAGCCCTTCCAATGGAGGTCAGGACCCTGGCCTATTCCTTCCAACCCAAAGAGGGTGATGTCAGGCCGATGGTAGTGGTGAATACGAAGATTACAAACAAAGCGGGCCATCGCATTCCCGACGGTTGACCATCCAAGACGGAAGTTGTCCTGGATGTGACAGCAAGCGACCTTACGGGAAAGAAGATATTCGAAACTTCGAAAATATACATGCCTCAAGCGTCAGACTCAAGATCAAACCACATGGTCCTGGGGCCGGACAAGAAATTAGGTTTTGTCAGGGATACTAGTATTCAGCCTTTTACCCCAAAAGAAGAGACGATTGAAATTCCATTGCCGGCAGGAATAAACGAGGTAGACATCGCAATTTCGCTCAGATACCAGCCTAGGCCGGGCGATGTTTACCCCCTCCATAATCTGAAAAAAAGAGTTAGCCTCGATTAAATATAGCCGGATAATACTGTTTACTGACAGTAGCCTTTGCTTCATCCACGCTATCACCCGAAGTGTTGCCCATCTCTTGGAGTCGTCCCGATTCTATAAACAACTTTGTTAATATTTACAGTGGGTTGATAAAAAAATTTCGCTTCGCAAAAAAAATTAAAATGGAATGACCGTAGTTGACACACATGTGTCGTATGATGTGTTTAAGTGAGTTTTCGGGAGCTGAGATTAAGGGTGGGGAGTCAACGGGAGTCAGCTTTTTGTGGAGGGAGGTACAAAATGACTTGCATGCCTGTTTTTCCGATTGAGAGAATTCCACGCAAAGAGGTTCGTTGGGAGACCGTGTGGGTGAACGAGAATGTTATCGCGACAGGGCGTTCGCAGAAGCGCAAGCCGGTTGGTGAGGTCTGGCGAGAAAAGGACGGGACCTATCATGTCATTACCCTTGCGAGGGTCGGCGAGGAGGCCGCAATCGCAGGGCCGGATATAATCAGGGAATACCTATCATCACGATCATGATCAGGACAGTCAAAAGGATGGAAATCATGAGAACAATTCTGGTTGTGGCGCTTTTGGTCATATCTGGGGCGGTTGCACAGGCTGACAAGGTTGTAAGGGATCGCCATGGTAACCTGGTGGAGACATGGCATGATCGTGGAAATCAGACAGAGGTCCGTGACAGGCACGGCAACCTTGAACAGACCAGGACACGCCGAGGAAACGAAATCTGGATACGCGACAGGCACGGCAATACAATAGGGACGGAGAAGATTGAGAGATAGCCGGAGCTTATTCAGGCTCTACAAAATAGCCAGGTCGGCAGAGCATGGGGCGAAACGATAGTCTACCGAGCATCAGTCAGACCTGATAACGCCGTTTTGGCGCCACGAATTTCTATTACAGGAAGGACGAGAGACTTTTGAGCGAAATGCTGTGATTGCATTATGGCGGCGAGACCAAAAGTCTGGCGAGAGCCTGGGCGTGTTAATTTTAATAAACGGGGCTGATGAGTAATCAAGGTTCTTGTTGCATCATGATCAGTGATTCAAGGGTTTCCGGATCACCTGCCGCGTTTCTTTCAGTGAGATATTTGGCGAGCCTGTTTCGGATGTCTGTGGATTTGTATTGAAACAGATCTGTTTTGGCGGTGATTGAAGTGGGCTCGATTGCGACAACAACGCACCTCGAGAAACCTTCTGATTTAGTCATTACCGGTTCGTGATCGATTCGTCTCTCGTGTTTGCGCACGAGCGCATTCAGGCATTGCGCTTTGATGTCATCATCTTCAACCAGAGACGCTAGCCCCCTGATTATCACACAATGATAAAATTGATGAAGCCGGCAAATGCCGCCATCGGGATCAAATCCTGAATCCAGATAGGCAAGGGGGATGTCTACTTGGAAACACACATTTGGATTCGATTTGAGGTTGTCGAGTTTTTCTCCGGTGGTGGCTGAATGAAAATAAATATTTCCGTTGTGATAAACAAAATTAACAGGGGTGATGTACGGGTATCCATCTGAGCCTATGGTTGCAAGATGACCGATGCGCGCTTGGCCAAGAATCCATTCAATTTGTTCGGAATCCCTCACTTCGCATTGCTTACGTCTCATGTTAGCCGACTCCCTGGCATGCCGGATGTCTGTCTTGGGTAGGACTGACCCTGTGAGCCCAAACCCGCATCATAATCCATAGGATGGAAACAAAAAAGATACAAATACTTACCAGTCTGATTTCTTGGGCCAAGGCCTATGCTAAAGTTTGTGAGCACGATGATTGAAAGGATCAAATTCAGGAATACAAAAAAATTAAAGCCTTGGACAAACGGGGGGGAATGTTCGGCCAAGGCTTAAACATCGTCCTTGCCGAGGCTGACAGTGCCAGCCCCAAACTAACGATGAAATATATTTAACATACGAAAACCAAATATGCAAGAGATTTGTAAGCAGCTGTAAGCAGCAAATAGAATGTCCTGATTAATAGCACATAATTTGTCCGGTTTTAATAGGTCCCTATGGAGGTGACTTATGGGCCGGGCAGAGCTGCTACAGGAGATTCGGAAGATGAGGTTTGAGT
>JBFXII010000232.1:0-5505 GCA_050176095.1 Desulfomonilaceae bacterium | reverse complement strand
GAGTCCTAAACAGAAGCTCGGTCAAATATCCTGGATTCTTTATTTTCTGAGGATTAGTTCATGATTTGTTTCAATTGATTCGATGTCATTCCATTGGGCTAGAATCTTATCGTCCGTATATCTCACGGTGCTCAATAATTCCAAACCGGCTCCTTTTCGTTCCATTAAAATAAGGCTATTTAGAGGCAACAGTCCTTCCAGAGCGCTTCCCCTGACCTTCAGGCCATTGGGAGTAATAACCGCCGGTTTTTCTCTGTCATTATCCCCGGAATTCTCCGCGGAATATAAGAAGAAAGCATTGACTTGCTGATTCTTGTATAAAATCCTTATCCATTCCTTAATTCCATCGACTCCCTGAAAAACCACCGCTTTATCACCTAGATACCACTGCAAATCCAAGAAAAGAAAATTCGATCCTTTTTTAACTTCAGGAATTTCTGTCAGCAGTTTACTCGTAACATTATCTCGATACTCCTTGGCCTGTATCCAATCTTCTCTTAACGAAATTTGTGACAAAGCGCTGAGAAAAACAAAAGCTAAGAGGAAAAAACCAATTATGCGACCAACTGATTTTTTCAAATCACTCATAGTTGCCAGAATAGAAATCAGGGCCGCCGCCCCAAAACCGGCAGATGAAAATATACGACTCTGGCTGGTAAAACCCAAATCTGGACTATATCCAGCGATCAAATACGGCGCCATGCCAAGACACATTATTGAAATCGAACACAGGGACATGTAAGCCAGATCACGTTTGAAAGAAAGTTCATTTGAGCTGGGATTGGCTTTTGATATGCCGCGGTTGTAATTTACCAAAACCAAAAAAACAAATAATGCAAAACCCAATGCCCACGTAAGATTTCCAACATTGACGTCTACGTTTTTCAAAGGATACGCAAGATATTGAAATAATGTCACGACATAGGAGCAAATCAATCCCACTGAAGGGAAAAGAGAACTATGCCCCACCGCTCCACCCTCAAACACCATGAACCTAATCATCAAAAAAAAGCCAAAACACACGAATATGGCTATAGCTAATCTCATCAGGAAAATTGAAAACGAGCAATCCGTATTTTGGCTCTTGAAAATTGGATATGTCAGGAACGGAATTGAAAAGATCAATAGCACACAGTTCTCGTAAGTGAGCGCGGACAAACAGTAGAAAATAATAGGCCATAATAGCGTGATAAGCCTATTTGGATTTTTAGCCCAGCTTTGAAACAACAAACACGATGTCCAAAAAAACAAAGATGATATTCGTGAGTTATCTGTATGAAGCATAAATGTCAGATTTGCTAATGGAGATATGACAAATGCGAGAAGTCCGCTGGTTAGTGCCCAGCTTCCACAACCAGGAAAAGCGTTGTAAAGACTCTTGCTCATTAGAATACATGAAACTGCTAGTAAAGAAATTGATCCCGCCAAAAATGCCGGCTTATTCAAGCCGAATAATTCGTACATTGATATCCAGTATAACCCTTCAATTGGTCTACTCGACTCTTTGGCATAGATCCATAAAGAACCGGGGAAACTATTCCAATAAGGAATTCCAAAAATCCACCAATCGTCACCCTGAAAACCTATGTCCCCTACCAGCAAAAGAAAAAACACCACAAATGAAAACAAACCTGTTAATAAAAAACCTATAGGAAATTTTGGGGCAAATTGATTTGTAATGTTATTAGGTATATTGTCAATCATATTAGAGTATTAGGCCTACAAAAACAATACAGTGAGTGGCTCTGGTATATTAACAATTGAAAGTCTCCGAGTCTATGTGACGTTCTACGAAAACCATCGAAAATCACAGATCAAGGTGGTCGTTATGAATAACAATTCCAATTGCTATGATAATAACAGTCCTTCAGATTGTGAAATGATCGAAATCCCTATCAATGGAATATTGGACCTTCACACTTTTGATCCTCGTCAACTAGCTAATTTATTGGACGACTATTTCGACGCATGCATCGAGAAGTCTATCTTTGATGTTCGGATAATCCATGGCAAAGGTGTTGGCACGCTAAAAAGCAGGGTCTGGTCTATCTTGAAGAAACATCCCAAAGTCCAAAGCTTTGAAATTACCCCTCTAGAAGCAGGCTCATGGGGCGCAACTAGCGTCCGCTTAAGAAAAGATCTTCTTGTTCAAATTTAATTACAGACCATTTGGTATACCAATACACACCCCACAGAGTCTCCTTGAACCCTGTTTATCTTGTTATAAAAATTTTTTTCTCGAAGCAAGGCCCTGTTATTTTTTCTGCTACTTGCTTTTTTGATGATATTGACAAATTTTTACATGAAGGTTAAAAATTAATTCGATAAGACTAACTTAGATAGTCGGTACACTTTTCGGCCAATTCATTTTGAGTTCATTTCGCGGCGGAGTTGACCATGAGTCCAAGAGCCTCTAGAAAAAGATGTTTTAATTGCCCTTCTTTGCACCACAGAAAATGTTTGGCGGGAAAGACTGTGAGATTGTCAAGTTACAAACCAGGACAAAAGGGCAAAATAGTTCAGGTATGTGGAGATCCTGATTTTAGACTCAGGATGATGGAAATGGGCTTCGTCTATGGAGCCGACATAGAAGTGGTTAAATATGCTCCGCTAAATGATCCCATGGAATTCATTATCAAAGGCTATCATGTAACCCTGAGGAAAGACCAAGCGGCTGATATTTTGATGAATGAACCTGAGAAAGCAGCTTGAGGAGCCTATGCGAAAAGAATTGGTTGTTGCGCTTGCTGGAAATCCTAATGCTGGAAAAACTACTATATTCAATGCATTAACTGGGGCTAGACAGCATGTCGGAAACTGGCCGGGAGTCACTGTCGAAAAGAAGGAAGGCTCTTTAAAACACAATGGACACAATGTTCACGTAGTAGACCTTCCTGGAACCTACTCACTGACTGCCTTTTCCCTTGAAGAAATCATAGCACGCAATTTTATAGTTGATGACGGTCCTGATATTGTCATCAATGTGGTGGATGCGTCTAATTTAGAGCGGAATCTTTATTTAACCGTACAATTGTTGGAAATGGGCTGCAAGGTTATCATAGCTCTTAATATGATCGACGTTGCCGCTTCACGGGGAATAGACATAAACACTGATGAAATGGCTGATTTGTTTGGGGCCCCGGTAATCGCGACCAATGGTAAGCGTAGTATTGGACTCGACAAGCTTCTAGACACCGTGATAGAGCAAGCTTCAGATCCTGATGCTCAGAAAGATTTGTTGTCTCTCAATTATGGTTTTGAAATAGAAGAAGAACTCGACAAGATAGAGACGGAACTCCATAAGGCTGGGGTTCATGATACTTTTCTTTCAAATAGATGGTTATCAATAAAACTTCTCGAAGGCGACGCTGAAATATCAAAGAAAATCCATTCTATTCCGGATCACTCACGAATCTTTGAAAGGATTGACAAGAGTCGAAAACATTTAACTGAGATATTTGGTGATGGTCCAGAAATTATTCTCGCTGACGCACGTTATGGGTTTATTTCGGGAGCTGTAAAAGTTTCGGTCAAGGTTGAGCGCCGAGACAGGGTTGATACTAGTCAACAGATTGACAAGGTTTTAACAGACAGATTCTTAGGTCCCATAATTTTAATGACGGTTTTGTACACTGTTTACATGTTCACTTTTCAAGGAAGTGAGCCATTGGTAAAATACTTTGAGCTTTTTTTCAAATGGCTCAATGAAACAGTTACAGAACTTCTGCCGGAGGGTCTTCTCAGGTCTTTGATAGTAAGTGGAATCATAGATGGGGTCGGCGGTGTGTTGGGATTTACTCCTCTAATCGCATTCATGTTCTTGACGATTGCCATACTCGAAGACACTGGCTACATGGCAAGAATAGCTTTCATGCTCGACCGTGTTTTGAAAGGTTTTGGTTTACACGGGGCATCTATGCTGGCTCTGATGGTTTCCGGCGGAATTGCAGGTGGTTGTGCTGTTCCAGGCATCATGGCAACCAGAACCATGAAGGAGCCCAAGGAGCGTTTAGTTACTATACTAGTAGCTCCGTTAATGAATTGGGGGGCAAAATTACCTGTCTACGCGCTTTTGATAGGAGCTTTTTTTTCTAGCTCAAAAGCCGCCATAATGTTTTTGCTAACAATAATATCATGGGGGTTGGCCCTTATAGCGGGAAAAATTATTCGTTCAACTGTTTTAAAAGGACCCTCCGCCCCATTTGTTCTGGAACTTCCGCCTTACCGAATTCCTACTTTTAAGGGTTTACTTATTCATACCTGGGAAAGAACCTGGATGTATGTGAGAAAAGCCGGCACCTCAATACTAGCTGTTTCAATATTAATTTGGGCTATGATGACGTTTCCAGACCTCCCAGAGGAAAAACTGAAACAGTTTGATAATCAAATAAATGAAATAACTCAATCTTTCATTGCCGATCCTGCCGTTAAAGAGTTTTTCAACTCACCGGAAGATATTGAAACATTTAAGGAATATCAAAAAAACTTCCAAGGCAAGAACAGAAAAGACCTTGCGAAAAACGATCCCCACCTTGCGTCATTGGCAGTGGTATTGGAGGAATTAGATACGACTGGAAGGTCCAAATCTGAAGTCGGATCTTCCGCATTAATAACGGCAAATGCTTATCTGAATTTTAGCAAGGCCAAATTGGATGTAGAAGGCCAAAAACAGCGAGATAGGCTTCGTTACACAATTGCAGGTAGATTTGGAACCGCTCTCGAATATGTCACAAACCCTCTGGGATTTGACTGGAGGACTAATGTTGCTTTGGTTGGTGGTTTTGCAGCGAAGGAAGTAGTTGTATCAACTTTAGGAACTGCTTACAGTCTGGGACAAGTTGATCCCGAGCAGGCTGGTGATCTCTCCGAACAGCTTAGAAACGAACCAGGATGGAACCCTTTGACGGCATTCACACTCATAATGTTTGTAATGCTATACGCTCCGTGTTTTGTAACATTGGTAGTCATTCGTAGAGAAACTGGAAAATGGCGTTGGACTTTTTTCGCAATGATTTATACTACCACACTGGCCTATTGTGTGGCTTTTACTGTTAGGTCAGTAGGACTGTTTTTTGGTTTGGGAGTTTCCTAATAGAGAGTTGAGGCACGCAGATGGAAAATTTCATTGTGATAGCTGTTGTCATCATGGCTGCCGGCTATTTAATCAAAAGATATTGGAATAACTATATTCGAGCAAAAAACAAAATTCCGGGTTGTGATTCTTGCGATTGTAAGAATTGTGGTGTAGCAAACAATGGCTGTTCATCAAGCAGAAATTGAAACAGAACTATATATTTTTATTTATTTTTTTTAATAGTCGGTGTTATACAGCGACCAATGTGAAAACTTTTTTCCAATATCGTAGTCAGAACGTCCGACATGAAATTAATTGGAGAACCTGATATGGATCCTGACATTCCAGTAGCGCATTTGTGCTGACGGACTACTGTAAAGGAAAATCACTTCGCCTGAACACCGAAAATCATGTTCGGTAAACTTTTTCTA
>JBFXII010000231.1:0-5512 GCA_050176095.1 Desulfomonilaceae bacterium | reverse complement strand
GCTTCCCCTACCTCATTTTTCTGGCTAATGCTTGTCACATTTGCTGTCTTATCCGCTACTCAGGATATTGCCATAGACGCCTACACGATCGAGTTGTTGAACTCATCTGAATTGGGAATAGCTAACGGTTTTAGGCAAGCGGCCTACAGGGTAGCTCTGGTAATGTCTGGCGGCCTGTTCATTGCGCTTGGTGGATGGATGGGATGGCGATTCATGTATTTGGTAGCAGCAGCTGGTTTGGCTGTATGCGCTCTAATTTCGCTTAATTTGCCTCATATAGAGGTCTCCAGACCAAAATTTTCTCGAGAATCATTAGTGGCGCCCATACGAGATTTCTTAAGCAGGCCCGGAGTCATCCAAATTTCTTGCTTTATACTTCTGTATAAACTTGGAGATTTAGCCATTGGTCCTATGGTGAGGCCCTTCTGGCTCGATCAAGGTTTAACAACTACTGAAATAGGTTTGATCACAGGCTCAATAGGGGTATTTGCCGGAATAGCTGGAGCCCTCACCGGAGGACTCTTCATGACACGCTATGGCATCTTTAAAGGACTTTGGTTCCTGGGATTGTGGCAATCTCTGAGCAATTTGTCCTACTCGTTTGTAGCCGCCTATCCTGTTTTTGGGGCCTATGGGATTTATGTTGCGTCATTTTTCGAATCATTTTGCGGAGGTTTAGGGACTTCAGCTTTTCTAGCTTTTCTGATGAGTATTTGTCGTAAAGAGTTTTCTGCTACTCAGTATGCTTTGTTGTCAGCGATATTCAGAATTTCAGGAACCATAGCAGGTTCTCTCAGTGGCTGGGTTACTCAGGATATTGGCTATGCATATTATTTCACATGGACCTTTGCGTTGTCTCTTCCGGCCTTCTTGTTCATCAGTTATACCAAGGCTTGGATACCGGTTGACAGTGGAGGTAAGACAACTGACTGACATAATCTCTATTTCCACTCGCTGATTTGACCCTTTTCAGACAAATCTATGGGCCTGAGTCAATGGGATGAAATTTAACCAGAGATTCTAAACCCGTAGGAGATATGAGTCTATTATTTCAATTCTTTTATGATTAACCAACGTGTCGCAAACCCTCTGCAATAGGAACCCGGCTGGTTCGAACAGCAGGAGGAAGTGACGCCATGATACCAACCGCAAGTGACACGATCAATATAAGTAAAACAGTGCTGTCGCTAACCTCAAATACAGGTAAAAAGCTTTTTAGTTGGGTCTGAAAAATGGCGCCGCCGGGAAACGTTAAAACCGCTCCTATAATTCCTCCCGTCAAAGCCAATGCTACTGACTCTCCGCATATCAGTCCAAAAATATAGACCGGTCCAAAACCGAGTGTCTTGAGAACTGCGAATTCCGCCGAACGTTCTCTGCCTGTCATAGCCATCGTGTTTGCCAAGACCATCAATATTATACCTATAACCACTATAGATATAACCTGTATGGCCCCTATTATTGCCTCTGTCATTGATACGAAGCCCATTTGAAAAGCTTTTTCGGTCTCGGTAAGTGTTTCGGCCAAAGAATTCTTGAACAAGGCGTCAATTTCTTGAGCTATTTCTGGAGCTTTATCAGGATCTCTTACCTTGATCATGTACCATCCAGCTTTGTTTGCTAAGTCTGGTGAACTTTTTTTCAGAGCCTCATTTAGATAATCGTAGCGAAAAAAGAAGGCTGTTTCATCGGTATTCTTTTGGGCTCCTTTATAGATCCCAACCAGGGTTAACTCTATTTTACCCGGATAAATGGTACCCTGTAATGGAATAACATCGCCTATTTTCCACCCAAACCGCTCAGCTAGAGCCTGCCCCGCAATTGCAGCATTACGATCTTTTTCAAAGGCTTTTTTTTCGTCTATTGTCAAAACAAATTCTGGATACATCTCCAGGTAGTCTAGACCGTTGATCGCAAATTGAGCAAAAAAGTTTTTTTTATCCTTGTAAACCCCACCATACCAGAGTCCGTATCCAACTCCACTAACACCCTGAATCTGAGATATCTTCCCGCGGTATGACAATGGCAAAGAATAAATGAGAGAAATCTTGTTCCTCGTCACTAAACGATTAACAGACGAGGTTTCCACGCCTATATACCAAGCCCCTATTAGTGTTCTTAGAATTCCGAATGCTAGCATGGCTATAGCTACGCCGAGAAGAGTTAGGCTAGCACGCAACCTGCTTCTAAAAACATTTCGGATTATCAGTTTTAGCAATTTGATAAACCCAAAAAAGAAACAGAGAAATTAATTCTGGTGGTTGAAAAATGCCTTGAAACTTTGCAAGCTATCCAAAGACGAAGAAGTCCGCTTGAAAATCAGATCTATTGACTCCTCAATTCTCTTGGCCTCTTGCTCAACTTTTCTTTCCAAATTGTTCATGACCATCAAAGCTAATCTGTTAGAAATCTTCCTCAGCTTTTTTATACGCCGATTTGCTAACCACGCTATCAAAATCAACTCCAACAAGATTAGACTCAAAATAGCTGAAAGACCCTCTAGACCAAAGATACTAGACCCTAACTTTGCTAAGGTCCAAAAAAATCCAGAGATATCTGGATTTCGAATCAAATTCCTTAATGATTCGTCTTCAACGAGTTTTATAAAAAGCATAACTATAGGCACGCTGAGGATAAGCCCTTGAAAGATCTTGAGAAAAAAAGTTTGAAATGATTTAAGTCTCAAATGCGAATCGTTCAGAAAATCTACAAATGATTGAACGGACTTATTGGAATCCCAATCCAAAGAAACGGATACCCCCACTTCCTTCATTGAGTGAAAAGCTCCAAGCATAGCTTCCGAATTCAACTTTGCTTTGACTCGTTCTAACCTTTCCTCCCACGGTTTTTTCAGCTGCATGTAACCATTTGTGATCTCTTGAAATACTCTATCGGAACCTTGTCCTTCTTTTCCATTAGACCAAAATGTCAATAATTTCATAGCCATCAGGATTGGTACTAAACCATTTTCGGATGCCAGCTTTCGCACGAAAATCGCTGATGCTATTCTAGCAATTGTTGATTCATCAGCTTTTCCGACTTCAAAAAAATCCTGATTCTCTTTTATGTCAATTATTGATTCCATCGTCCGCTTTTTTAGCTCTGGTTGGGACTCTGTATAGATTCTATCGAAAAGATCCTTGGAACGAACAAACAGATTTAGAAACTTCAGACTTCGGACTTCCTTAGCTGTCCGCTTCGTCTTTATAAATTCTGTAAATCGATTGAATTCATCTTTCAGGAATTGATCCGAGGTGGAATTGGTTAATGCTTCATAAGCGGAAAGCGAATATAAACGAGGTTCAGTAACCCCAGCTGAAGTTTTGAGATGAAAAATGAAATCACCTAAGGCCTCTTTCAACTTGGTGTACTTATCTGAAGAAGTTTCATCGATCAGTTGGTCAGATTTGTTGAACGCGAAGCTGAAGTTTTCTTTATGAACCTTACATTTTTTAACAAATTCGAAAAAAGAGCCATCCGCATATTTCTCGGGGCTCACGACCCAAACAATCATGTCCAGCTTTGGTAACAAGTTTAATACAGCCTGCTGATTTCGTTGATCGTGACTGTCAAAATCAGGTAGATCCAAGACTATTAAATCCCGCAACGTTTCGATTTGATGGACTGCGTCCGGCTTTTTGAATAGATCTTCATTTGTAAACGGAGAGTCGAAGGTCTGTTCATGCCTGTAGACTACAGCTTTATCTGTATAAGGACGTCTGTCTGAAGCCCTAGATATTTCTTTCCCCGCAAGAGCGTTGATCAATGTTGATTTCCCCACCCCAGTGCCACCGAGGAGTCCAATTGAAATAGTTGATCTTAATGATTTTACTTGAGAATATAGTTCAGTCGCCTCCTGGGCAAACCTACCAACGCTGGATTCCTCCAAAAGGTTGTTTGCGTCAGAATTTAAGAAATCAATAAGTTTCTCAAGCGTCAGCGATAGACTGGAGACGTCCGCAATGGGCTCGGTCGGTTTTGTAATAGCCAAATAATTTGGGGGAGGTTCCTCGATCAAAGTGTCACTTGGCACTGTCTATTATGTGTAAAACTCTTATTCCACGAATAATCTTCACCAGGGAATTTTTACAACTTCAGAATCCTTGCACTCAGCGTCAAGGGGTCTAAGCCAGGGAAACCATATTGGAATAGGCTTTAGAGAAAGGCACGGAGCTTTGAACTCGTAAGCTTGGCTGCATCCTGGAAGACAAACTGTAAATGTTCCGAGACTGACCCACGGTAAAATGTGGAATTCGGTCTTGATTAAAGTGGGCCAAATAGGTAAATCGAACGGTATTGCTATTGGACCGACGGTTTCAGGCGGAAGAGGTTTGTCTGGCAAACATGGACGAGGTAGGGATGTTCCCGCCAGACAAAATGTTTGCCCAATAACTAGCAAGACTAAAGTTACGACCATGATTCTTCTTAAGCGATACATTAAAATCTCCTGATCGCATTGGATCGATCGATATATTTGACACCTAATAATTATAATTCAGTATGTGATTTTAGCATGCATGATGACCGAAAGTCAATTGAGCGCACCCCCAGCGAATCGATCTAGCTAATCTATATCTAGTGTAGAACAGAACAAAAAAGCAAAAGATCGATGAACAAATGCTCACCGATCTCTTGCGCAACGATTTTGCCTGTAGATTTTACCCTATAGCTGTTTTGATTTGTAATCGGCCTGAAGTTTTTTCTCCAACAGACTTGCATGGGCCGCAGCTAACCTCGCTATTGGAACTCTTGGTCCTGAACAGGAAACATAGTTGAGCCCTATGTTGTGACAGAACTGAATAGAAGCAGGGTGCCCACCGTGTTCGCCGCAGATACCAATCTTCAGGCTTGGATTTGATGTCCGACCAGCCTCGACCGCGATTTTCATCAATCCCCCTACACCTACTGTATCCAGGGATTCAAATGGGTTGGCTGGAAGTAACCCCATTTCCTGGTAGAAAGGCAAGAACTTGTTTTCGGCATCCTCTCGGCTGAAAGAAAAAGTCGCCTGAGTTAAGTCATTAGTTCCAAAAGAGAAAAATTCAGCCACCTCAGCAATGAGTTGCGCGGTTACACAAGCTCTTACTACTTCAATCATAGAACCGAACTTGAATTTGAGCTTGACCTTGTTAGCGGCTTCAACTTCGGCCTGACATTCTTCTACATACTTCTTGACCCATCTAAGTTCCCTGTGGGAACAAACTTGCGGAACCATTATTTCTGGAAAGACTTCAACGCCTTCCTTCATACACTCAGCAGTGGCTTCCAAAATAGCCTGAATCTGCATGGTATAAATTTCAGGGTAGGTTATACCCAGACGAACGCCTCGATGTCCTAGCATCGGATTTACTTCTCTTAAAGTCCGAACACGTTGGAGCATGAGCTGTCTCTTTGCCAAGGCTTTTTCGACCATAACAGGATCAAGAGCAGACACGTTTAGGGGTAATTGCGAAAGTCCCTCAAGGTAGTGAGAATGGGCATCCACATCTACCAACCTTACTGCGTCAAAGAT
>JBFXII010000230.1:0-5529 GCA_050176095.1 Desulfomonilaceae bacterium | reverse complement strand
CAGCTGGCTCCCAGTAAGGTTTTGGGACCATGAAAAAAATGTAGTCTGCCGGCCTTGCCAATTTGTAGGAAGTCTCCCATATCGACTTTCCATCTTTTTTTTTCTCGATCAAGACGTCCGTCAAATCCTCAACCTTATCTCCGACAACAACTCCGAATTTTTCGGGCTTATCCATGTGCATTAAAGGTCCACCTTTAAAAGGATGAGTGAATTGTATCATCAAATCGAGGTCTTTTTTGTCCGAAGCCCCTACAACATCACTCGAAGGAATTATCATGGCAAAATGGGCCTGACAGGGTAGGCCCGAAAAAAATGACAACAGAAAGAACATCACAAAAATAGCGGCAGGTCTCTTCATGAACATGACTCCTATTTGTAAAACAAACGAATCTAATAGCACTACCTAGAATAACGTGCCACTTGACAAATATCAATTTAAATAAACAACGCTTCCTAAAATTTGTGACTTCTCGGTCATTAATCACTGAGCGGTAATTGGGGACGTCTTTAAAAATGCTTTCCATGAGGATTGGAAAATTTTAGAATGAAATTGTGCTCTTAGTCTTACAAATAGTCGTTCAACCCATAGATCGGGGGGCATTGTCTTCACTTCATTTCAAATTCTACACAAGCAGATATTTCCTCATGACCTCCTCGTTCTGTCGTAATTCATCTATAGTTCCGGAATATTTTATGACCCCATTATCAAGAATGTAGCCGCGGTCACTGAGTCTTAGAGCTGCCTTCTGGTTTTGTTCAGCAAGTAAAATCGTTAGCCCCTCTTTCTTGAGTTGAAGAATGTGTTCTTCAAGCATGCCAACAATAATGGGAGCCAGACCCTCGGTTGGCTCATCGAGCAGCAGCAGTTCTGGATTTGTTATTAGCGCCCGACCGATGGTGAGCATTTGTTGCTCCCCGCCGCTAAGTAATCCAGCCTTTCTATCCCGTATGTGCCCTAACGGCTTGAAAAAATCGTAAACTCGTCTCCTGTCCCAAGAATTGGGGCGCTGAGTGGGCATTTCGGATATTTCGAGGTTTTCATCAACGGTTAGATCAAAAAAAACTCGCCGGTCATCAGGCACAAAGCCGATACCCATTCTGGCTATTCGATACGGCTTCATGCCCACAATGTTTGTTTGCTTGAATTTTATTTCGCCATTTTTAGGAGGGGTCAAGCCGATGACACTTTTCATGGTGGTGCTCTTCCCTGCTCCATTTCTTCCAAGTAAGCAGACTATCTCGCCCTTTGAAACTTGAAGAGAAACTCCGAAGAGAATATGGCTCAATCCGTAATAAGTATGAATGTTTTCAACTACAAGCATCAGTCTGAACCACCGATATAAGCTTCTCGTACTTCCCTGTTTTCTCTAACCTCCGCAGGAGGCCCCTGAATTATCGAAATACCCTGCTGCATAACCATAATCCTATTGGCGAACGAAAATACCAACTCTATGTCATGCTCGCAAAACAGAATTGTAAGACCTTCCTTATTAAGCTTTTCGAGGAGACTGATGGTCGCGAAAGTTTCCTCAGGCGACATTCCTGCTGTAGGCTCATCCAAGATTAACAATTCCGGTTTGGATCCTAACGCTATGGCAATCTCGAGAACCTTCTGTTCGCCGTGCGACAAAGAGCCACAAATCCTGTCACGAACTCCCAGAAGCCCCACACTCGCTAGAATCTCATCTGTTTCGGGAACAGCCACTTTCCTGGAGGGTGTGAAGAAGTCAAAAGCTTTCCCAATACGTGACAAGACTGAAATTTGGACATTTTCAAAAACGGTTTGCCGGTTGAATATGTTGACAATCTGATACGAAAGGCTAAGCCCTTGCCTGCATATTTGATGTGGGGCCATGGACGTTATGTCTTTACCCCGAAACGATATTTTCCCCTTGTCCGGTTTTAGGTGCCCAGAAATAATTTTGAATAACGTGCTCTTACCAGCTCCGTTCGGGCCAATTACAGCCACAATTTCTCCCTGACTGACTTCCAGGTTTGCCCTCTTTACAGCCACGAAACGGTCGAAGGATTTTTGAATGTCGTTAACTTTGAGCATTCATTTAACCTCCCCCGAAACACTGGCCTTCCCATGCCAAATTCTCTCGAAGAATCCAAGGGCGCCCTCTGGTAGGAAGTATATGAGTAACATCAAAATTATCGCTAGCGCTAATGTCCAGAATTCCGTGTACCCTCCCACAAGAGCGCGAAGGCACACAATAATGGCAGCCCCGAGCATGGGACCGAAGAATGTGAACCATCCCCCAAGCAAACACATGATGATCAGCTCTAATGACAAAGTCCAGGACAACAGATCAGGAAAAGCCGAACCCTCAACCGTAACAAACAGAGCGCCTGCCACCCCTGCAAAAAAACCGGCTATAACAAGCGCTATCAATTGCTGAAGTCTAACCCTGATTCCAACACTTGCGCTTCTCTCCGGGTTGTCTCTTATTGCCTGTAGAATCCTTCCAAAAGGAGAATGAACTATAAAATATAGGATCACCATACAAAAAAACGTGACTACCAGAGTGAAATAATACGAGCCCGTGACTGAGCTGAAAAGTTGTGGAATCGGTACCCCATGAAGGCCATCGTCCCCGCCTGTGAAAGAATACCAACGGTATATTACGACCCAAACTAATGATCCCAGGGACAATTGCAGCATTCCAAAATACAGTTTGGAAAGCCTTACACAGATTATCCCCATTATCAGAGCCAGAATGGCGGAAATTACTGGGCCAACTAAGTAGCCAAGGAAGGGAGGTAAAGGCGTTTTTATGAGCATTAGGGACAGGCCATACGCCCCTAAGCCATAAAAAACTGAGTGGTTGAACTGGTACATACCTCCAAAACCGAGAGCCAGGTTAAGACTAGTGGCCAACAAGCCTGTCAGCAACACCAAAGCCGTCAGGTAGATGAAGAATCTCGGCAGGAATAATGGAGCAACAGATAAAGCCAAGAGCGCCACGAAAAGAAAAGATAACGAAACAAGTTTTGAACTAGCTCTAGATAAGCCCATCAGCCCTCTCTACCAAGTAGACTTCAGCAGCCCGGTGGGTCTAAAAATGAGAACAATGACCACGACAGCGTACGGAAACACGATAGAAAATTGAGGCCATACAAGAATACCCATCGAGTCTGTAAGTCCAAAGATTAACGCTCCCAACAGCGCTCCCCAAACATTGCCGAGTCCCCCTATAATTACTATGAGGAACGCTTCCATGATGAGGGTATGATCCATCCCCTGGTTAATATTTTGAGTAGGAGCAACCAAAGCCCCTCCCAAACCTGCCAGGAAACAGCCTATCACGAATACAGAAGCAAACACCCAACTAACGTTTATTCCTACCGCCCCTACCATGTCTCGATCAACTGCAGCCGCTCGAGCAATCTTTCCGATTTTAGTTTTTTGAGTTAAGAACCACAGGCCAACTGCAACAAAAGGCCCTAAACCGAGAAGAAACAAGTTGTATTTTGGTAGGAGCATGCCAAAAACTGAAAAAGATCCCTGCAATGCCCCTGGAGGCGCAAGGGACCGGTACTCAGATCCCCAAATAATCTTGACAGCATCACGACACAGCAGCATCAAGGCAAACGTGAACAACAGCAGCATAAGATGCTCCCTGTCGTAGAGCCTGCTGAATAGGGTCCTTTCAGCCACAAGGCTCACTAATGCTACGCAGAACGGCGCAAGGGCCAGACCAATCCAGAATCCCATGGAACTGTTGTCAAACAGGGATGCTATTGAGAAACACAGAAAAGCCCCTAGCATGTACAACGAACCATGAGCTACATTAGGAATCCTAAGAACGCCAAGAACAAGACTGAGCCCTGAGGAGACTATAAAGAGTATGGTGGATCGGCTTAGTCCAACAATGAATTGCTGAACCAAGCCGCCGGCTGTAAGAGTTGATAACCAATCCATCTAGAATTAATTCTTTCCTATTTTTGCTCGCGGACTTTCTTTATCTCTTCTTCGGTTGTCACAAGCTCCTGAGCTTGAATTGTCATAATCTCAGACGCTATCAGGAAGTCGTATCCAGCGACTTTCTTGGTAACTCCCATGAACATCGGTAACATCAATTGATTATCAAACTTTCCGACTGTCAAGGGACCGATCGGTGTGTCAATCGACAAACCGGTAAGAGCCTCAGCAAACTTCTCAGCGTCAACTTTACCGGCTTTCTCGTATGCCTTTGCGATGAAATTCGCTGTGTAATAACCAATCAAACTTCCAAATGATGGGTAACGATCGTATGCTTTCCTGAATTCTTCCACAAACACCTTGTTTGCGTCTGTTTCAGGAAAGTAAAAATAATAGTTGGATGTTCCGATGACTCCTTCCGGAGCATCGAGTCCCAGGGGCCTGAGAGTAGATAATTCCGTTGCCGTATGCATAAAGATCGGAATTTTTTCGTTAAATCCCGTATTCTTTGCCGCTTTGAGAAATGGTATACAACCTGCGCCACCTGTTGCTACTATCACGGCATCCGGCTTGGCGGAGAGGATTGACGTAATGTAAGGCGTGAAATCAGGTTCACCAACCTTCCACCATGATTGGCCCATGAGTTGGACATCAGGCTTGATTTTCTTGAGGTGATTCCAGACCCCATCTGCGACCGCATGTCCATATTCATAGTCATCACCGGCTATCCAGTATTTGACAAACGGACGTTTCGATAAACCTATTGCAGCCGCCTTCCCTATCATTTCAGTGTTCTCGTTCATGTTGAAGACGAACTTGTGCCCTTTGGCTCCCGTGATGTTGGAACTCTTGCCATAGGTAACTATAAATGGAATCTTTTCTTTTTTGGCCAAGTCAGAAACCGCAAGGGAGACTGCGCTATTAATAGTGCCGACGAGTAGATTGACGTTTTCCCTCATTATTAATTCTTTTGCGCTCGTTAGCCCCAGATCAACCTTGAATTTATCGTCCCTGGTGACATAGGCCAATTTTTTGCCGAGAACTCCTGCACCAGCATTGATTTTGTTCATGGCAAGCTTGAATCCGTCGAGCACATCGAGGGCATATGAACTTGGAGGTCCACTATAGGTGTCTATTATGCCTACCTTGATTTCGTCTGCGGCCTGAACAGGAACAGACCAGGCAAAAATCACCGTGGATATGAACAAGGCAAAAATGAATATTAAACTTCTTTTCATGAAAACCTCCTCCAAAACATAGAACTTTTGATACACTGCCGGACAAATGGTAAGATGGTCGCCACTGAGCTGTGGCAACCAAGTACAAGCAACAGATTCTAGTGAATCATTTTGTTCTTGGACTTTTTGAACTAGACAACCTCGAAAATGAATTTTACGTTTGGTTGTAATTGCGAAATCTGGTATTTTTCAAAATTTGATTGAAGTTTGCAAGTAATATCTACTCTTGATAGATTACATCTATTGTCTCAGTAATGATAGTCAATTTTTTCATGTTGGAGCGAATCTTCCCATGGTAAACGAATGTGCACAAATTCACGAATATATAGATAAATTCCAAGCGTTGTTGATTGAATCGGGGCTATT
>JBFXII010000229.1:0-5533 GCA_050176095.1 Desulfomonilaceae bacterium | reverse complement strand
GCTCAAAGAAAAATACAAAAAAACAGAAAACTTCGTCAATTTTTTCGACAGTCCTTCGTATTTTGTCAATTCATTACTAATCAACAATGCTTTAAAAAGTGTAATTCAATCTTTTGAAAATATTACCAAAACCATGCAAAAAATCCGGCGGTCTAATTTTTGTTTCACCGTCTCAAATTTTCCAACATATCTAAGAAATTATCAATCTGTTTTTCTAAGGTTTCTACCGCGTATTGTCTGGTATCATTTTGATCAGCCTCTATAATTACGCCTGGAATACCGGTTTCCCGGGTAACGGCATTTCTTATTTCTTGCACATCTTGGGAAATCCATTTACAGCTACGATTAGAGTGATATAAGAATCCATCGAGCTGAAAGTTCCTTGCCAGATCTACATAATTGTCTAGACGCGATTTGAAGTTAAGGTTGAATGTATAAAGATACTGATTTGTCCAATCGGTCAAGGGGTCATCCTCACTGACGGCCAGTTTGCTCCAGGCCCAAGTATATATTGAGGTAACTAAGGCTGCATTACGGTCACTCAAGAACGTCGACAACCTTCCAAGTTCCGGCCATATTGGAAGATTATCCCAGAACAATCGGAATTTTTCGTCTTTAACTGCGCTGATACCTTTGGCTGATCGCTCTTCAAGTTCAGAGATTAGCTCAGAATAAAAATCAACCGCTGTTTGAGTTCCTCTCTGTGACACCATTGGAAACATAGCGATAAATTGATCGAACACAGTTATAGGAGCGGGTCGCTTCATCCCTAGTTCTAGCATCCGTGTCCACAAATCAGAAGCCTGACCCGACAAATGAATTGTTTCCTTAAATTTATCTTGGTCGAGCTTTGTTGAGGTCATTAGTTCGAGGTACTCTAAGAGGTCAACAAGTTGGGATCGAACATATTTCTCTGCCGCCTCATCATGTGAACCGTCGTCGGAATGTGGAACATCTATTAGTATCATAGGAACACAATACATTCGGCTAAGAACTTCGAACCATTTGGTGAGTGTTCCGCACTGACAGTTCGAGACCAGAATTAAATCGGGTTTGGGTAATCCCCAGGTGGGACTTATCCCAGCTTTAATTGATCCCAAATCACACCTCGCGTACGAACAAAGATCCATCGAATATCCCATCCCCTCAGCTGCAGGCGCCACCTCAGCTGCCATTTTTCTCGCTCCAACTATAGCAGCATGGTTTTCTGGATATACGGGAAACATATCAAGGGCATAAAGCATTTCTACAGGAGTGAAAACATTACAATAAACAACCTTCTTGTTATTTTGCGGAGCCATGTGGGCGGCTGTAAAATATTCAGTAGTTACTCTCTTGATTTGTTTAAGTGATTTTATTGGCTCCATTTTGCTTGATTCTCCATTATTGAAGCTTGATTTGCTCTAGGGAAATAATAGTAAGGTTTGATTCATGAATCAACAACGATTAATAATACCATCTCTATTTTGAGAAATTCACTGAGACATGACATTTTTTGAGCATCTCTTGACTGTTTGAAATTCGGGAGTTCACTATTGAATTCTACACGCATAGTTTGAGAGTCGTAAAAGTACATTAATGCCATAAAATGAAACGGTTAATCCAAGTCTTGCTCTCAGCGGTGAACTATTCTGTTTTGTGGTCCAATAGGTAAATTAAAAGTCTCAACAGAGTCTTACAATTTGTAAAGAGTCTTTACATTGTCCGAGGGTAATTGAGGGGGAAGGTAAACGTACTTAGTTCTATCATTCTAAATGGATAAGTGATTCAAGGCATAGTTATAACTGAAAATCAAATGGCATACAATTTGCCCCAAAAAATTGCGTAATCTACCTGGTAGACAAGTCTCTTCATTTTAGATATGCAGTTTTATCAGGGACTATGGATCGAACTATTTAAAATCAATCGCTTTATTGAGCACAACTAGTTTTCATTGGTGGGTCTGCAATTTCCTCTTGTGTTCAACAAAAACTGTGTCATGCTTGTTTCTTCATGGTTTTTAGAACTGCTGTAAGAGTAATTGGCCCTTTTCAAAACAGTAGATGTGTCTAAACCAATGAATTGGTGTTATAAATACTATTTGAAATACTTCGATTCATGAAATATTCAATCTATGGAGGCGTCAGATGTTAGTGAAAGACTGGATGAGTCGAAAGGTTGTTACAGTAAATGTCAACGATAGCATGCAACATGCAATAAATCGTTTAATGGAGCATGACATCAGTATGATGCCGGTAATGGAGGACGGGAAATTAGTAGGCATAGTTACTGACCGAGATTTAAAAAGAGCCTCCCCATCTGATGCGGTCATGCTCGATATTCAAAGGATACTGTATTTGTTGTCCAAACTTGAGGTGGGGGCAATAATGAGCAGATATCCCATCACACTGTCGCCGGATCATACTATGGAAGAAGCTGCTGAAATTATGCTCAGCAATAAGATATCTGGCTGCCCTGTCCTTGATGAAAGCAATCACATCGTGGGCATGCTTACCAAGAGTGATATCTTCAGGGCAATGATGTCACTTACCGGACTTTCCCATAGAGGTATTCAGTTTGGCTTTTTGTTGGATGACCGCCCTGGGTCCATCAAGGAAGTGACGGATGTCCTGAGGACTTTTGGGGCTAGGCTTGTCAGCATTTTGAGTTCGTATGAGCAGGCTCCAGAAGGTTTCCGGCATGTTTATGTTCGCGCATTCAATATTGACCGAGAAACATTAGAGAATCTAAAAGAAGAGTTAAAGAAAAAAACCAAAATGCTGTACGTTGTTGACCACAGAGAAAACCAACGTGAAATTTATTACTAAGGAGTCCAAAACGTAAGTATCTTTTCCGGCTCCGTTAATTTTCGTGGAATTCGAAAAGATCAAGTTTCACCAGGGAGGAGTTTTTTCTGGAGCTTAACATGAATGACAGAATCGAACTTTTTCAAGGCGATATAACATCTCTGGAGATAGATGCGATTGTAAACGCTGCCAACAAATCATTATTGGGTGGCGGTGGAGTAGATGGGGCGATTCATCGAAAAGCAGGTCCTCAATTAATGGCCGAATGCAGGACGCTAGGTGGTTGTGAAACTGGTGATGCAAAAATAACAAAGGGTTATGATCTTCCGGCCAAATATGTAATTCACACGGTAGGTCCAATCTATAGGGGAGGCTTATCAGGAGAGCAGAATTTTCTTCGTTCCTGCTATCAAAGATGTTTTGAAATCGCAAATTGGAACAAAATCAAATCGATAGCATTTCCTTCAATTAGCACTGGCGCCTACGGCTACCCCATTGGGGAAGCATCGAAAATCGCAATTTCCGAAACGTTGAATCAGTTGCAACGTTATCCTGAAATCACAAAAGTTATTTTTGCTCTTTTTTCGGAGTCAGATTTGTCCTGCTATAAAAACACGCTAAAACAGTTGCAATCAAGTTAATACACTTTATTTGTCTGGAAGGAAGATCAGGCTAAAAAGAATAACCAAACCGAAGCTCGCTATTAGGGAGCCCGAAATTTTGTTAATTAGTGACAGGCCTGTTGGTTCAAAGCGACCGTGAAATATGCTGACAATTAAGGTTAAGACCAGCCACCAGGTTGCTGATCCGCAGAAAACACCGGTGACCAGTAAAATAGTGTTCCAATGGCGCCCATCAGAGCTGGCCACACCCGAAGCTGCGAAGAGGGCAGCGAAGGCGAGTATGGTGGCGGGGTTGGTGAGAGTTAGAACGACCGTTGAGACGTAGTCACTAATCAAACTTTTTCCCTCGGTCGAAGGTGTTTTTTCAGAGGGCCGCGATCTAAATATTTTCAATCCGAGATAACACAAGAAGGCCCCTCCTATGATTCGTATCGCGGAGGAATTTTCCAGGAGGAACTTGGACATGAGGGTTACCCCGAATCCAGCCACAGAGCCATAAATGGCATCCGCGGTGGCGGCCCCAAATCCTGACGCCAGTCCAGAAGCTCTTCCGCGAGTCAATGTTCGACGTATGAGCAGCAAGCCTATAGGACCTACGGGAATTGCCAGCGAAAATCCTATCAAAATTCCTTTGATAAAAAACTCTAGCTCCATGAAGTTTATTACAACCCGGGATTCAAACTGATTTTCGACCTTTTTCTGTTATGGAAGTTTTTTATTCAATGACAATCCGTTTGGAGGCTTTTTGTTCATGACTTAACGCTTCGTCGGTTTTATCCTCTTTCCCAAAAAACATGGTGGAGAATCCTTGACCGATTTCTTTTATTCCTTTTCTGAAATGAATTGCGCTAAGCGCCAAGTCTGTTTGGTTGTTGACAGCCTTTCTTAAAAGAATAAATGCTCCAACAGAAGTCAGGGCTGTAATCCCTGCAATTTTGATTACGTAGAATAAAGGATTCATTTGAATTCTCCACTGGAATCATTTTTCTCAAAATGAACAGTCAAAATATTTGCCTCAAGATTTGCTTTAGACGGCTTGCGTAAAAAAAGACTTCTAGGGAGAAAGACGTGTCTTTTAAAAGATCCGATCCTTATTATCAAGTCACCTTCGTCCTTGAACAGGTCGACATATTCTTTGGTAATGAACGGAAGCTTGATCTTGAGTTCATAATCATCGTTAACCTGATTGACGGTATATACTTTGTCGTCGTGTAATATTGTTGCCGGATCAGTCTGGCCGTAAACAAGTCTGGCTACTTCTCCAAGTTTTTCTGTGCCAATGACCTCGTCCTTTAGCATTGGAGCCGTTAGGACAGGAATAGGACTGAATATCTGGTCAATCTGTTCCATGGATTTTTTCTGACTGATTAATCGGTCTGCAAAATAGCCCTTGTTTAAAAACTCTGGAAATAAGCGGTTTACTATAATTGCGTCCACAACCAAACCATAGAGGCAAAAATACATGAAAGCCCTTTGAGTTTCTTTGTCCACCATTTTTTCAGCATTCGTAACTAGCCTCACCGAAGTTATTTTTCTGTCAAGTAGCAGATTGTCCACTCCCTCCAGCTTTAAAAACAAATCCTTGACCGACGCAAAATATGAATCTTCTGGTATAGGTATGTCTGTGACTTTCTTTGCGATTGGGCGAGCAATCTTGAATAAACTTCTCTCAATGTTAAAGATGCGCTTCATGTACCATTCCAGCGTTGATGGCATGCTTATGAAACGTAAAGACTCTCCGGTAGGGGCGCAATCAACTATGATCACATCGTAAGATTTTTCTCGATAATACCGGTTTATATATAATAGACTTATTACATCTTCCATTCCCGGAATAACAGCCAGCTCTTCAGCCAGAACTCCGGCTATTCCTGATGATCCCAACAAAGCCGCAAGGTATTTTGAAACTTCTCCCCAATGTTGTTCAAGCTCCTCTTGAATATCAACCTCCTGTATCCACAAATTTTGAGCTATCGAGCGGGGTTTGCCACGGTTTCTATCATGAAGGTTGATGCCTAACTCGAATGAGTCAGAGAGGCTATGAGCAATGTCAATTGATATAACAATAGTTTTGAGGCCGTTTTGAGCGCATTTAAGTCCAGTTGCCGCAGCAACTGTAGTCTT